>NZ_QSJB01000027.1:0-22169 GCF_003469285.1 Collinsella sp. AM31-2AC | reverse complement strand
GGGCGGAGGCGGGGCATGCCCCGCCTCTTACACCACATCTCTGCACGCTACCCGCCTGGCGTCCAAATTGCCTTCTGATGGCATGAAATCGCTGTTACTAAATTGGTAACAGTACTCATATTTGCTATTTTTTGCCCACGGGCCCTTGGACGACAGTGTGATTTATGCTGTCGGGTTCGAATCCCGGCGTATGGGTAGCAAAAAGCCCGCTACCGAATTGGTAACGGGCTTCTCAGATTCTGTGGTGCCCCCAGCGGGATGTCCGCGTGCGGCTGGCGCCGCCCGCTTTCGCTGCGTCGCTCCGCTCCTTGCGTGCTGCGCCGGAAAACGCTTGCGCGTTTCCTCAGCTCCGCACCCTGTCGGGTTCGAATCCCGGCATATCGGTAGCAAAAAGCCCGCCACCGCGAGGGCAACGGGCTTCTCAATTTAAATGGTGCCCCCAGCGGGATTCGAACCCGCGATATCCACCTTGAAAGGGTGGCGTCCTTGGCCGCTAGACGATGGGGACAGCGGGAAAGAGTATAGCAGACTTTTTTGCCGGCGCGTATATCGTTGGCAAACTGGAAAACCACCACACAGGAGCCGACTCTCTATCCCGATTTTCAAATATCTCAATCTGTAACATCTGAGTGGGTAAATCGGCTCTACCTGTTACAGATCGAGACAAACGACGGGCGTCGGGACGAACGTCTCAATCTGTAACAGTACAACGACTTTTAACGGTCTAGATGTTACAGATCGAGACAAACTACCGTGGCGGGTCAAAACCACCACAAAGGCGCCTGCCTCTTTCGTCGTGGTGGGGTGCTAGGGGAGGAGCTTCATGGCGGCATCGTGAGCGGCGTGCTCGTAGGTGTCGTCGAGGGGCTTGAGCGGCAGCAGGGCTGTGGCCTGCGCATCGCCGCGGCGCTCGAGGGCGTGGGTAATGAGCCAGTCGGCAAGCTCGGGGTTCTTGGGCAGTGCCGGTCCGTGTAGATACGTGCCGATGACGCCCTTGTAGATCAGGCCCGCAAAGCCATCGTCGCCGTTGTTGCCGGTGCCCGCGACGACGGACGTTCCGAGCGGCATCGCCTCTGCGTCGAGCAGGGTGCGGCCGCCGTGGTTCTCGAATCCCACAAAGGGCTCGGGCGCCAGGTCGGTCGTGACGGCGACATTGCCGATCAGGCGGTCGGAGCCGCGCACAGTCTCGGCGGCAATGACGCCCAGACCCTCAATGCGATCCTCGCCCATATAGTACGAACGGCCGAGCAGCTGATAGCTGCCACAGATGGCAAGCAGTGTGCCGCCAACCTCAACATAGGCCGCGACCTTGTCTTTTTGGGCGAGCAACTCGTGTGCCACGGCTAGCTGGTCGCGGTCGGAGCCGCCGCCCATCATGACGATATCGGCATCGGCCAAATCAAGCGTCTCGCCCATGCGGACCTCGTCCACGCGCACGGGAATGCCACGCCAGGCGCAGCGGCGCTCGAGCGCGATAACATTGCCGCCGTCACCGTAGAGGTTAAGGGCATCGGGATACAGGTAGACGATGCGCAGGGGACGCGAAAGCTCGACCGGCGCGATGCCGACAGGAAGAGCGCTGCCGTCGGCACGGACTACGGCGCGGGCAGCAACCGTGGCTGCATCGGCACCCTTCAGCCCGTCGAGTTCTTTGACCAGCGGCGGGAAGGCCGTGTAGTTGGCGACGGCGTAGAAGGTGTCATCGGCGGCCTCGTCTGCCACGGCACCGATCGCCTGCGCGATGTCCGAGATAATCGCGGCATCGATGCCGGCGTACTTGAGGCGTACCTGCATGTCGTGCGCACGCGTGCCTCCGGCAAAGGCGACAAGACCCGGCGTGTCGGCGATGCGCTCGAAGTCGACATCGTAGATCCACGAGACATCGTGGCCGTCGGCATCGTTATCGTTTAGGAAGAAGGCGCAGAGCCTGCCACCTGCCGTTTTAATGGACTGGATCTGGCGATCGAAGCCCACGGGATTCTTGGCCAGGTTGGCCTCGACGGTGCGGCCGGCAATATCCCAGCGGCCCATGCGTCCGCCGGCGGGCACGTAGGCATTAAGCGTGGGCTGCAGGTGCGCCGCGTCCACGCCCAGCTCGTGCGCCGCAAAGAAGGCGGCGGCGACGTTATAGACCATGTACAGGCCGTTGTAGCGCGTGGCGATGTGCACGGCGGGCGCGTTGGCCTCAGGTCCAAAGGCCAGGTCAAAGCCGTAGCCGTCGCAGCCGAGCTCAACGCCCGTCACGCGGCGGAGCAGCGCGGGGCGACCCCAGCCGCACGAAGGGCAATGATAGGCGCCCAGCTGTCCGTACTGCACATAGTCGTATTCCAGCGGGGCGTTGCACTGCGAGCAAAAACGCGAGTCGCTAATGCGGTCGGACTCGGTGCCCGTGGCGCCGTCGATGCCAAAGGCGATGCTTGCATTGGGAACGCGCGCGGCGATTGCGGCACAAAGCGGGTCGTCTGCGTTGTAAATGAGCGTCGTTGCCGGAGAGAGCTCCAACGCATGGGCGATGACGTCTTGGGTATGGTCGATCTCGCCGTAGCGGTCTAGCTGGTCTCGGAACAGGTTGAGCAGCACAAAGTACGTCGGTTTGAGCTTGGGCAGAACGCGTACGGTGTAGAGCTCGTCGCACTCAAAAACGCCCACGCGCTTGCCGCTGGCCGTTCGCTTAAGGTTGCCGCGCGCCTCGAGCAACGCGCCCACCACGCCCGGCTCCATGTTGTTGCCAGCACGGTTGCACACCACGGTGGCGCCGCTGGCGGCAACGGCGTCGGCGATGAGGTTGGAGGTGGTGGTCTTGCCATTAGTACCGGTAATCACCACGCTGCGGTCGACAAGGCCGGCGAGGTCGCTCAGCAACTCGGGGTCGATCTTCATGGCGATGCGGCCGGGGAGTACGCCGCCCTGGCGCTTAAGGATAGAGCGCAGCCCCCAGCGGGCGATATCGCTCGAGGTGCAGGCGAGAGATGAGCGGAAGTTCATGAAGTCGTTCCTAACGTGAATGACATGGTCGGGGCGATCGCGTCGCTAAAAGCCGTAGCGGCGCGCAAATTCCTGGGCAAGCTGCGACACGTCTTCGCAGGCATTGGCCCAGGGGGCAAAGTCTGGAGTGTCCGAGATGATGCCGTCCGCTTCCCAAACGGCCTGGTGCGAAAGATCCCAGGGATCGCGTGGCTCGGGCCGGCAGGGAAGGTACGGTGTCTGGTACATGGGATTCAGCAAGAAGAACGCGCCGCCCTCGCAGCGGTTAGCGAACTCACGCAGCGCACGCGTCGCCGGGCGCATCTTGTTCGTTTTGAACAGCAAGATCGTGCGGGCGAGCAGGTACCAAGGAGAGTTCTCGAGTGCATCGGCTCCCATCTGCTCCTCGAGCTGGTGGGCCAGGGCAAAAAAGCCGTCCTGGTCTTCTAGGCGGGCGAGGGCGAGCAGCACGGTGCCGGCGGCCCGGGTGGGATAGCCTTCCGCCTTAAGAACGCGGCGAGCATAGTTGGCGGCGGCGCGGTAACGAGCGCTCGCCATGCACAGCTGCGAGATGGCCTCGAGTGTGTGAAGCCACCCGATAAGAGCCGGCTCGCTCACGGTAAGGTCTGCTGCGGTGACACCGTTGGCCAAAACATTATTGGCCCAGTAGTGCGGGGCTTCCATGTCGAACCCGGGCACGCTTTGCTGCAGGTAATCGGCCGTGGTCGCCTCGAGCTTCATCAGGTCGCCCAGGCAGGCGTCAACGGGCGTGTCGGCCAGGATGATGGCGAGCAGCTGCGCGTCGACGGCCAGCGCATCGACGCGGACGATCTTGAGCAGCTCGTCGCGCATGTCGTCGAACAGGCGGTTGCGCGTCTGCTCAAACTCCTCGTCGCTGCCCATGTCCTCGATGCGATGGAGCTCGTCGAGCAGGTGGCGATGAGCGCCGGCATAGGACAGCAGTGCCTGGGCATGCTCGGCCTGCGCATACTTTTGAGGATTCGCGCTAATGTCGTTATGGACAAGCTCGCGTGCTGCATCGGTGAGCTCGGGGTGCGACGCCAGATAGGTGCGCTCCAGGTAGGCGGGGATGTAGACGCTCGGATCCATTAGAGGTCCCCTCCCTTAAATGGAAGCCCCTGCTCGGCCGCGCGCAGGATGCGCTCGTCGATCTGGGAGCGCACGATGTCGTTGGTGGCGATCCAGGCGGCAAAGCTGGCGTTGTCGGGGGCGCCCAGGCCCTCCTGCAGTACCGGCGTCGCCTCGGACAGCGCAAGGACAAGCTCGTCGGTGGAGCCTGCACCCACGTTGACGCGGGCATAGACGCCATCGGGAAACTCGGTTTGGAAGTAGAGCGCCTCGGCTGCGTGCGGACACGAGCGCGCAAGGATGCGCAAGTAGTGCTCGGCGCCCTCGTAGTCCAGCTCGCGCCAAGCAGCGCTCATCAGCGCGATGAGCGTCCATGGGTCCAAGTCACGCTCCGCATCTTTGGGGCGGCGACGCAGCGGGGTATTCGCGAGGTACGGCACGGAGTGAGCGGAGCGAAAGCGCTTGAGCTCCTCGGCGGGGTATTCGAGTTTTGCCATGGCGAGCATCGCGGTGTGGCGGACACCAGCGGGGTCGTTGGGCGCAAAGTCCAAGCTGCGATTTGCGGCTTCGAGCGACATGCGATAGCGGCCGCTAATGAGGGCGCGCGATGCCAAGGCGGCAAGCCAGCGCAGATAGGGGCGGCGCGCGAGGTCGCCAGCGGCCTCGCGCTCGTAGGGGTCCTGAGCCGAGGCGATCTTGAGCGCCAGGTCATGCTCGACTTCATCGCACTTGGACACCAGGTACTGTACGTATTCCTCGTTGGATTCGGCGGTGAGCGCCGTCAGCATGCGCTGGGCATCCCAGTTGGTCGGATCGAGCGCGGCTGCCTCGCGGAGCATGTTCTCGGCTGCGGCTTCTTCTTGCTCTGCCTGGGCGTCGTCGGGGATAAAGGGGATGCGGTAGTCGACAGCCTCGACCACCTTGGCAATGAGGTGCCCGGCGCGGTCGCGGTCGTGCACGATGAGCGGTGCAGGGTTGCGGGTGAATTGTTCCATCAGACGCTCTACGGCGGCACCGTCGGTGAGCGGGATATTGTCGCGGCGCAAGGCCTCAAGAACGAGGCGATGGCAATCCTCTTGAATGGGATCGAATGCCATGGGGCCTCCTTTGCTGCGGTTAGGGTTCAAATGTCTCTATATAAGGTTCTAGTTTACCCGCATGTGGCACACCGGGGGTGCCGCACTTGGACTTGCACCTTTGCACCACGAAGACGGATGTCGCACAAATGTCGGCACCTTGGACGACCGAGTGGTATCACGGTGCCGCAAACGGTCGATTTTTGGCGGCGAACGGGGCACATTTTGGAGGAGCACCGTCCTGCCCGGGATATGTGGTCAACCTTGATAAAACGTTTGCCCAGCTTGGGAGTATGAATGCCCCACAAGGGCCTTCAGGGATAGAAAAAACGTTTCATCATTGTCGGCTTTAGGTGAATAACTGACCAACCAGAACGGTAGAATAGTGTTTGTCTGAGCGTTGAGACGTTTAGACATCGCGCATTGTCATCGCCGGCAACGCGCAAAACGGTCCTAACGGAGCCAATCGGGTGCTCCGTTATATACGCAAGTCTAAGAGGGGCTTGTTTAGGAGGCACAGTATGGGACGTTTTACCAATCCTCGCGATCTGTACTTTGGTGAGGGCGCTCGCCACGAGGTGAAGAACCTCAAGGGCAAGAAGGCCATCATCGTTTCTGGCGGCAGCTCTATGCGCCGCGGCGGGTTCCTGCAGGACGTCGAGAACGACCTTAAGGAAGGCGGTTTCGAGGTCAAGCTGTTCGAGGGCGTCGAGTCCGACCCGTCCATCGAGACGGTCATGAAGGGCGCCGAGGCCATGCGCGAGTTCGAGCCCGACTGGATTATCGCCATCGGTGGCGGCTCGCCCATCGATGCCGCTAAGGCCATGTGGGTCTTCTACGAGTATCCCGAGGAGTCCTTCGATAACATCATCCAGCCGTTCAGCTTCCCCGAGCTGCGTCAGAAGGCTCATTTCTGCGCCATCTCCTCTACCTCCGGCACCGCTACCGAGGTCACCGCGTTCTCCGTCATTACCGACTACGCCAAGGGCATCAAGTACCCGCTGGCCGACTTCAACATCACCCCTGATGTCGCCATCGTCGACCCCGAGCTCACCTACACCATGCCCGCCAAGCTGTGCGCTCACACCGGCATGGATGCTCTGACCCACTGCATGGAGGCCTACGTTTCCACCTGCGCCTCTATGTTCACCGACGCCAACGCCCTGCACGGCATCCGCGAGATCGTCGAGTGGCTGCCCAAGTCCTATGCTGGCGACCATGAGGCCCGTCAGCACATGCACGAGGCTCAGTGCATCGCCGGTATCGCCTTCTCCTCGGGCCTGCTCGGCATCGTTCACTCCATGGCTCACAAGACCGGTGCTGCCTTCGAGAACGGCCACATCATCCACGGTGCTGCTAACGCCATGTACCTGGGCAAGGTCATCCAGTGGAACTCCAAGGACCCGCGTGCTGCCGAGCGTTACGCTTACGTGGCCAAGGAGATCCTGCACCTTCCCGGCGAGACCAACGAGGAGCTCATCGCTGCGCTCGTCCAGAAGATCCGCGACCTCAACGACCAGCTCAACATTCCGCAGTCCATCAAGGATTACGCGAATGGCGGCGTGAAGGTTGACGCCGAGAACCCGCAGATGGTTTCCGAGGAGGAGTTCCTCGCCAAGCTGCCCGAGATCGCCGCGAACGCCGAGACCGACGCCTGCACGCCCGAGAACCCGCGTGAGACCAAGGCTGCCGACTTCGAGAAGATCCTCAAGGCCTGCTACTACGACACCGACATCGATTTCTAATCGACTCTTGTTATCGTAACGAGGGGCTCCGCACGTATCTGTACGGAGCCCCTTTCTTTTTTAGAGAATGGGATAGTTATGGCTGCAATTTTCAATAGCCCCAGCAAGTATATCCAGGGCCCGGACGAGCTGGCCAAGCTCGGTTCTTATGTCGAGCCGCTCGGCGCTAAGGCCCTCGTCATCGTGACGCCTTCGGGCAAGAAGCGCGTCGGCGCCAAGATCGAGGGCGGTTTTGCCGAGGCTAAGGCCGAGCTGCTGTTTGAGGACTTTAACGGCGAGTGCTCCAAGGGCGAGGTCGATCGCCTGGTTGCGCTCGCTCGCGACAACGGTTGCGACATCATCGTCGGCGTCGGTGGCGGCAAGATCCTCGACACCGCGAAGGCCGTCGCCTATTACCTGGAGTCCCCGGTTATCATTTGCCCCACCATTGCTTCGACCGATGCCCCGTGTTCGGCGCTTTCGGTGCTCTACACCGACGATGGCCAGTTCGATAAATATCTCTTCCTTAAGGCAAACCCCAACATTGTCCTGATGGATACGACGGTTATCGCGGCGAGCCCGGTGCGCCTGACGGTTTCCGGTATGGGCGATGCGCTCGCAACCTACTTCGAGGCCCAGGCGACGCATGATGCCGACGGTGGCACCTGCGCTGGCGGCAAGGGCGGCATGGCCGGTCTGGCGCTCGCCAAGCTCTGCTACGAGACGCTTATGGCCGATGGCGTCAAGGCCAAGGTCGCGCTGGAGAAGGGTGCGCTCACGCCTGCCGTCGAGCATATCATCGAGGCCAACACGCTGCTCTCCGGCATTGGCTTTGAGAGCTCGGGCCTTGCTGCTGCTCATGCCGTCCACAATGGCCTGACGATGCTGCCCGAGTGCCACGGCATGTATCACGGCGAGAAGGTCGCCTTTGGCACCATCGTCCAGCTGGTACTCGAGGATGCTCCGACTGAGAAACTCGAGGAAGTCTTGGGCTTCTGCATTGAGCTGGGCCTGCCGGTCACGATGAAGGAGCTTGGCGTTGCCGAGGTTACGCGCGAGAAGGCCATGATTGTTGCCGAGGCCGCGTGCGCGCCCGAGGACACCATGTGCAACATGCCGTTTGAGGTGACGCCCGAGATGGTCGCAAACGCCATCCTGGGTGCCGACGCGCTGGGCCACTACTACCTTATGGATGAGTAAACTAAGCTAAGGAAGGGGCAAAGCCAACAGATGGCTTTGCCCCTTTTTGCTATGGTGCAAAGGGGTCAGGTTACTTTGCACCAATCGGTGTTTGATGAAGGGCGGATTCTCGTATGGCGCTTCCTATGGTTTATGGCGGTCCCGGCCGGTATGTTCAGGGGCCGGGCGAACTTTCGCGTCAGGGCAGGTATTTGTCATGGTTGGGCTGCGCTGCCTATGTCTTGTTTGACCAGGGCACCGAGGATCGGCTGTGCAGGCAGATCGTCGATGGATTTCTGGATGAAGATCTAAGCGAGCCGTTCTTTAAGATTTACAACGGTCCGTGTACGGAAGATGCCGTTGTCGAAATGGCCAAGGAAGCCCAGGCCGAGTATTGCGACATGGTGGTGGGCATTGGCGGCGGCAAGATGCTCGATATCGCAAAGGCCGTTGCGTTTTATGCTGAGCTGCCGTTGTGTGTATGCCCCACGGCGGCTTCGATGGACGGTCCGTGCAGCGCGATTTCGGTGCTGTATCACGAGGATGGGTCGTTCGATCGCTATCTGATGCTCGAGAAGAATCCGGACCTGGTCGTGGTCGATACCAACGTGGTCGCGGCGGCCCCGCTGCGCATGACGGTCGCCGGTATGGGCGACGCGCTGGCAACGTACTTTGAGGCGCGTTCGTGCGCCGCGGCGCACGGCGCGAACGAGCACGGTGGCGCGCCGGGGCACTTGGCACTGGTCGCGGCACGTGCCTGCTACGATACGCTTATGGAATGCGGCGTCGCTGCCAAGCGCGATCTCAAAAAGGGGCGTACATCGCCGGCGGTTGAGCGCCTGATCGAGTGCAACATCCTGCTTTCGGGCGTTGGCTTTGAGAGCGGTGGCTTGGCGTTGGCGCATGCCATCGCCAACGGTCTGACGATTCTGCCCGAGTGCAAGGCCATGCACGGCGAGGCCGTGGCGTTTGGTCTGGTGGTCCAGCTTCGTCTGGAGCGTGCGCCCGAGCTTGAACAGGTGCTCGAGTTTTGTCAGCGCGTCGGTCTGCCGACGACGCTCGAGGAGCTGGGCCTTGGCGAGATTTCCGATGCCGACCTGATGAGCGTTGCGGATGCGGCCTTTAGAAACGAACGCAATATGGCCAACGAGCAGGCCAAGGTGACCAAGCAAAAGCTCGTCGAGCTCATGCGCGAGGCATAGTTTGGCGCTTGATCGACCTTGTGCAATCGGGGCGGCGATAGGCCATAGGCTATTTGCCGCAAAGGTGCTCCGCGTGTAATTTGCCCGAGGCCCGCGCCGATAGCGTATCATTATCTCTTGCTTGTTTGCACTGCTCAGGGAGGGGCCGCGCATGGCGCAGGAACACGATCTATTTGATGACATTATCGAGATCAGCAAGGGTTTCGACTTTCTTAAAAACCCGCTTGGCGGCGTGACCGATGCGCTCGATCCGTCGGCGCCGCAGTGGAATCCTGCCGACTACAAGGAGCGTCCGCGTGGCAACACCATTCCGTGTCTGACCTGCAAAAACGAAAAGAGCGGCTGCACCGCGTGCATGGACGTGTGCCCGGTCAACGCTATCGAGGTCGAGGAAGACGCCATCGAGATCCTCGACTCCTGTCGCAAGTGCGGCCTGTGCGCCGCTGCCTGTCCGACCGAGGCGATCATCTCGCCGCGCTTGGCGCCCAAAAACCTGTATGACGACATCGTCTCTGCTGCTACGAGCCACGAGACCGCCTACGTCACCTGCACGCGCGCCCTTAAGCGCATGCCGCGCGAAAACGAGGTCGTCGTCGCCTGCGTGGGCGATATTACGGCCGAGACCTGGTTCTCGGTGCTGGCGGACTATCCCAACGTGAGCGTGTACCTGCCGTTGGGCGTGTGCGATAAGTGCCGCAACACCGGTGGCGAGGATATTCTGGGCGAGGCCATCGCCACCGCCGAGGAGTGGGCCGGTACGGGCATGGGCCTGGAGGTCGACCCCAAGAGCCTCAAATGTCATAAGCGCCGCGAGTACGAGCGCAAGGAGTACATGGAAAAGATCGCCCGCACCACGGGCCTAACCGTGACTAAACTCAACCCGGCGACTGCGGCACTGGCCTCGGTGACGCAGAAGCTCAAAGCCCATCGCCATCAGATTACCCAGCTGGAGCGCACGCTCAATACCATGTGCGGCGCCACGACGGCAAAACGTCGCCGTACGCTTACGCACGGGCGCCAGCTGGTACTCTCGACGTTGCAAAACCACCCCGAGCTTGCCCAGAACATGCAGGTGAGCACGCCGGAATGCGATTTTGACAAGTGCACGTCGTGCGGCGAGTGCGTCAATGTGTGCCCCACGTTCGCCTGCGATCTGGTGGGAAGCGGCCGCTTTGCACTGGAGTCCACGTATTGCTTGGGCTGCGGTGCCTGCGTCAAGGTGTGCCCTGAGCATGCGCTCAAGTTGGTTGAGCACGACGCGTCCAATCTGGTCGTCGTCGATCCCGAAGCCGAGGAAAAGGCCGCCCAGAAGGCGAAGGCTCACGAAGAAGCTGAGAAGGTCAAGGCCGAGGCAAAGGCCAAGCTTGACAAGATGCTCGACCAGGTGGAAAAGCTCGCGGACTAGTCAGCGACCTCTATCTCTGCTTCATTCGTGCCGCCGTGGCGTCTGGGTTCGCCCAGATGCTGCGGCGGCGCTATACTTATGCAGTTTGAAATGCCTGTACCAAAAGGAGCTGTCGTGTCCCTTTCCATCGGTATCGTGGGCCTGCCCAACGTGGGCAAGTCGACGCTGTTCACCGCGCTTACCAAAAAGACCGGCCTTGCCGCCAACTACCCATTCGCCACGATTGACCCCAACGTGGGTATCGTCGACGTGCCCGATAGCCGCCTGCAAAAGCTCGCCGACATCGTTAACCCGGGTCGCATCGTGCCGGCGACGGTCGAGTTCGTCGACATCGCAGGTCTGGTGAAGGGAGCTAATGAGGGCGAGGGTCTGGGTAACCAGTTCCTGGCCAACATTCGCGAGACCGACGCCATTTGCGAGGTCGTGCGCTACTTTAAGGACCCCAACGTCATGCGTGAGGTGGGCCGCACGGGCGAGTTCGTCGACCCCGCCGGCGATGCCGACACCATCATGACCGAGCTCATCCTGGCCGATATGGGCACGCTCGAGAAGCAGCTGCCCAAGCTCGAGAAGGAGGCCAAGCGCGACAAGGAGCTCATGCCCAAGTTCGAGGTCGCCAAGCGCCTGCTCGACTGGCTCAACGAGGGCAAGCGCGCCGCGTCCATGGAGATGACCGACGAGGAGCGCGCCGCCGCCAAGGGCCTGTTCCTGCTCACCATGAAGCCCATCCTGTATGTGGCCAACGTGGACGAGGATATGCTCAACGAGGACCTGGCGCCCATCGATGGCGTCAAGCCGCTGCCGATCTGCGCCAAGATTGAGGCCGAGCTTTCCGAGCTCGATCCCGAGGATGCGGCCGACTACCTGGAGAGCTTGGGCCTGGAGCAGCCTGGCCTGGACGTGCTCGCGCAGGCTGCCTACAAGCTGCTTGGTCTGCAGTCGTTCTTTACGGCTGGCGAGATGGAGGTCAAGGCCTGGACGGTTCGCCAGGGCGCGACTGCCCCGCAGGCCGCCGGCGTCATCCACACCGATTTTGAGCGCGGCTTTATTAAGGCCGAGGTCATTGGTTACGACGACTACATCGAGCTCGGTGGCGAGCAGGGCGCCAAGGCTGCCGGCAAGCTGCGTATTGAGGGCAAGGACTATGTCATGGCCGATGGCGACGTCGTGCACTTCCGCTTTAACGTGTAAAGGCGACGCATATGTTTAAATACGGCAAAAAAGCTGGCTACATGGGCATTGCGCTGCTCATACTTGCGGTGATTCCGTTGGTGGTCGCAGCGTGTGTTATCCCCAACATTGGTCCCGAGGTGGCAACAAAGTTTAATGCCGCCGGTGAGGTGACGCGCTGGGGCAAGAGCTACGAGCTGCTGGCGCTGCCGGTGCTCAACCTGCTGCTGAGCGTGGCGACGTACTTTACGGCAGGACGTCAGGCTAAAAACAATGATGACTCCGCCGCCATGGCGCGCATCGTGTGCGAGCGCTACCTGCGAAACGGCTGCATCACGGGTGTGTTCCTCAACGTGATTAACGTTTACTTTATGTACTCGGCTATTACCGGAACGGGCTTTGGCTTTTAGGTTGCACCTTTAGGCAACGAGCCTACAAGCAAATTCAATGGCTGCTGCGAGGCCGCCGCTCGATCGTGGTTTAAAGACCATGTCGGCGGCGGCCTCGTTTTCGTATCCGGCGCCGCGAAGGGCGAGCGCGATACCGGCTTCTAAAAGGAGCGGCAGGCCGCGTTGGCTGGTTGCGATTACGGCAGCCTGATTGAGCGAGCAGCTGTGCGCTTGGCATTGGATGGCAAGTTCACCTTGCGCCGGGCAAGGGACCAGAACGGCGGCGACGCGACTTGATAGCAATGCAAATGCCGTGCGCTCATCGGGCGAAAGGCATTCTGCTTCAACGACGACGAGCTTGGGCGGTGCGCTGTTTGTGCGCAGCGTGGTTCGGCACATGCGGACCGAAGAACCCGACATAGAAAACTCCTGTGTATTCGGCAAAACGTAAACTATAGTTTACGTTTTTGTTTTGCTCCATTTCAAACTCGTCTGCATGAATGAACATGCGAAACAGATTCTTGGCGAGCGAGTCGAGCAGACGCGCAAGGCCCTTGGTATCTCCAAGGTCGATTTTTGCGTGGCGGTTGGAATCAGCCGACCTTATCTCGACCAAATCGAAAGCGGAAAGGCAAACAGTACGCTCGAGATTCTATTTAAACTTGCGCCCGCGCTTGGCATGACGGTGTCAGAGCTTCTCGAGGGTATCGAATAGGGGATACCCGTCGACAACTGAATTACGCCATCGGGATGCGGTCGTGGTTGACTTGGCTGTAGAACAGGCGCTGGATCTCGGCGGCATCGCGCGATTGGCCGAGTGCCCACATGGTTTTGGCCACGAGCGTCTCGGTTGTCATATCGTCGCCGCGCAGAATGCCCGGATGATCGGCGTAAGCACGGCCGACCTCATAAACGCCCAGATCGAGGCCCTCTTCGGGGACCTGCGTGGTCATAACGACGGTGCGGCCCGAATCGACCCAGCGGAAAATTGCCTCTTGGAACGACTCGCCCGACTCACCAAACTCGGGGATACCGCCAATGCCAAAGGTCTCCAGAATCACGGCGTCGTAGCTATCGGCAAGGGCGTCCAGGATACCCGGGTTTACGCCGGGCGTAAGCTTGAGTACAAATACGCGCGGGTCGATGCTGTCGTAGAAACGAACCGGGTTCTCGTTCTGGTGAGTGCCATGGAGTCCGTTGCGAACGATGCGGTCGTTGCGGATATAGGCAATGGGCGGATAGTTGACGCTAATGAACGCGTTAAAGCTCATGGTACGCTGCTTGCGGGCGCGCGTGCCGGCAATGGCGACGCCGCCAAACACAATCGAGACATCGTGCGAGTGCTCGTCGAGCGCATAGAGCAGGCTCTGGTACAGGTTGAGCTTGGCGTCGGTAAAGGGATTGCCCATGGGCTTTTGCGAGCCGGTGAGCACGATGGGCTTGGGGCTGTCCTGAATCAGGTAGGAAAGCGCTGCCGCGGTGTAGCTCATGGTGTCGGTACCGTGCAGAATCACGAAGCCGTCGTGGTCGGCATAACCCTCGACGATGACGTCGCGGATACGCATCCAGTCACTGGGGCGCATATTGGTGCTGTCGATGTTCATGGGCTGCACGACGTCGAGCTCGCAGAGGCCCGAGATCTCGGGGACGCTCTGGGCGAGCTCCTCACCGGTCAGGGCGGGGGAGAGGCCATTGCCGTCCTCGGTCGATGCGATGGTGCCGCCCGTGGCGATGAGAAGGATGCGCTTCATGCTGGTATTCCTATCGTATTTGCCGCCGCAGAGGCGGAGTCGTTCGGCAGTATTGTGGCACAGGGCGTCCAATGTTCAAACGTATTACATCATCTGTAACGTTTGGTAACACTTCAATCGCCGTCAAATAGGGCCCCGGTCGTGCGTTTGCCGTGCGCTGATGGCTGCGAGGGACGAGAAACCCCATATAACGTGTACACTATGAAAGTTATTTTCGTTCATTCACGCGGGTGGGCACCGGCTCCCCGCCAACAAGAGGGGGAAACCATGGATCAAAAGGCTTCCGCAAAGGTCCTCGTACTCGACTTTGGTGCGCAGTACGGTCAGCTCATTGCCCGTCGCGTCCGCGACCTCAACGTGTATTCCGAGATCGTTCCCTGCGACATCTCGGCCGATGAGATTCGCGAGATGAACGCCTCTGCGCTCATCCTTTCTGGCGGCCCGGCCTCCGTATACGCCGAGGGCGCTCCGTCCATCGATCCTGCCATCTTTGACCTGGGCCTTCCCGTCCTGGGCTTCTGCTACGGCCATCAGATCACGGCCGTGACGCTCGGCGGCAAGGTCGGCCACTCCGAGGTGGGCGAGTACGGCCGCGCCACTATTACGCGCACTGCCGGCGCCAAGCTCTTTAACTCCACGCCTATGGAGCAGACCGTGTGGATGAGCCATCGCGACGCCGTTTCCGAGGTGCCCGAGGGCTTTACCGTTACCGCCAGCACCGACGTATGCCCGGTTGCCGCCATGGAGTGCGTCGAGCGCAAGATTTTCACCACGCAGTTCCACCCCGAGGTCAAGCACTCCGAGTACGGTCAGCAGCTGCTGAGCAACTTCCTGTTTGAGATCTGCGGCCTGGAGCCCAACTGGAGCATGGACAACCTGGTCGAGACCATGACGGCCGAGTTTCGCGAGAAGGTCGGCGACGACCGCGTGATTCTGGCCCTGTCCGGCGGCGTCGACTCCTCTGTCGTGGCTGCGCTGGGCGCCCGCGCCGTGGGCAAGCAGATGACCTGCGTGTTCATCAACCACGGCCTTTTGCGCAAGGGCGAGCCCGAGCAGGTGGAGGAGGTCTTCACCAAGCAGTTTGACGTCGACTTTATCCACGTCCACGCCGAGGACCGTTATGCCGAGCTTCTGGCCGGCGTGACCGAGCCCGAGGAGAAGCGCCGCATCATCGGTACGCAGTTCTGGAAAGAGTTCTTCGCCGTGGCGCAGCAGCTCGAGTGCGACGGCAAGCCGGTCAAGTACTTGGCTCAGGGCACCATCTACCCCGACATCATCGAGTCCGGCGCTCGCAAGACGGGCGGCAAGACGGCCACCATCAAGAGCCACCACAACCTGATCCCGTTCCCCGAGGGCGTGCACTTCGACCTCATCGAGCCGCTCGACCACTTCTTTAAGGACGAGGTCCGTGCACTTGGTCTGGCGCTGGGCCTGCCGGGTAACATCGTGTTCCGCCAGCCTTTCCCGGGCCCGGGTCTGGCCATCCGCATCATCGGCGCGGTCGACAAGGAGAAGCTCGAGATCCTCAAGAATGCCGACGCCATCGTGCGCGAGGAGCTCGACGCCTATAACCAGCGTCTGTTTGAGCAGACCGGCGAGCGCAACTCCGAGCACAGCTGCTGGCAGTATTTCGCGGTCCTGCCCGACATCAAGTCCGTCGGCGTTATGGGCGACGAGCGCACCTATCAGCGCCCGATCATCTTGCGCGCCGTGGAGTCCAGCGACGCCATGACCGCCGACTGGGCCAAGCTGCCCTACGACGTCCTGGCCCGCATCTCCGGCCGCATCGTTGCCGAGGTCCCTGGCGCCAACCGCGTATGCTACGACATCACGTCCAAGCCGCCCGCGACGATCGAGTGGGAATAGAACATACGTTCTATAAAATAATATAGTATTAGATAGCGGGCACGGTTTCAATCGAATCCGTGTCCGCTGCTGTATGTGTGTCCTTGCACGCCCAATATGTGCCGTAAAAGCCGCCTTCTTCAACGTCAAAGTGAATGGGCTTCATTTTTGCCTTTTAAAATCCAATTTTCACGATTTGCATTTTCATCCCGTTGTCACCGACCCTTGCGAGAAGCCGGAAAAAGCCGCTGACAGAAGGGTCTCTCAAATCGTTGTAGCCCAGCATATAGCCGCGACTTGTGACCTGCAGACGGCTGTCCCACGTGCCGATTTCCTTGGCGGCATCCGAAACCGCAAAATATGCCCCCACATCCTTGATTTTTGCAGTCTTAAGCCATGTTTTTGCGATCATCTTTACCGCCGTCCGATTGGCAGCATCAAAGACCAGCACACTGCCGGGGAAAGCGTCCGCCATCCCCCGCACCAGTTCCCGGACCTGCTGGGTCAGAAAGTAATAGAACACCCCGGAGGCAAAGAACACCGCCCCGCGGGAGGCATCGATTTTGCTAAACCATGCGGTGTCTTTCAGGTCGCAGGGGATATTTTGTTCTCGATCCCCGGCGGGCAGCAGCTGCTGCCGCAAGGCAATCACATCCGGGAAGTCCAGATTGTAGATCTTGCATCTACCGTTGTCGCAGGTTCTGCCGGTGTTGTCCAGCCCGCAGCCCAGATTGACCACCGCCGCATTGGGGTGGTCTTTCAGGTAATCCCGCACCTCGAAAGCAAGATCACTCTGCCGTGTGGCCACCTCCAGCGCACCAAAGCGCTGCATCAGGCTGCGGGAGTTTTTCTCTGCCTCTGAAAAGTCGTAGTCGATCTGGTCGAGCAGACGAACCGCTGTTTCATCCCTGTAAAGGTTCGGGTACAACTCCGTACACAGCTTCCGGGAATACAGCGGGAGGATCAGCGTCTCCTGCACGGTGTTTTTCTCAATTTTACATTTCATAGGTTTCTTCCTCAGTGAATAAAAACTGTCATAATTGCCGCCAGCATAGCCGCTATGACCGTCATGCCTATCGCCATGTGCAGGATGGATGCAAAAATACCCGTGCTTGATGCCCCTACTTCCGCGCCGTGACGCAGAGCCACTTTTTCTTTTTGTGTATCTGCACCTCGTGAAAACCCGCCCGCTCCAGACATGCCTTTAATTCAATGTCCTTGTAGATGGTCATGCCGCCGATGATCTGCGTCCACCTCTCGTCCTTGTCCGTATCGCCATTGCTCTCGTTGCAGATAAGAATTGTCCCGCCTGGCTTCAGCGTCCGCCAGACCTCGCGGAAGCATCGGGGCAAATCAGGCCAAAAATAGACGGTCTCAAAGGCCGTGGCAGCATCGAAGTAGCTATCATCAAACGCCATATCCGCCACACTGCCTTGCAAGACGGCGCAACGCCCCTCCTGAATTGCAGTTCGGTTGAGCTTTCTAGCCTTCTCCACGCTGACGGGCGAATAGTCGATGCCCTTGACGACGCCATACGGGCATTTTTTCAGCAGCCGTTTTATGTTTGCCCCGCCGCCGCAGCCGCAATCTAGCACCTTGGCGTTTGGCGCAAGTCGTAGAAATCGAAGTCCCCACCGCGCCACAGGGCTGTGGCCCAGGTTCATCATGGCAACCATAAGTTTTCCGCCGAGGCCCACGGGCTTGCGGGTGTTTTCAAAGAACGACATCTGGCCCCTCCGATTTCGTGCATTCCGCATAGGTCAACGGGAACGAGGCCTTCAGCACCGCGCTTTTCTGCACCGCCCAGCCGTTTTGACGCAGGAAACGTAGGTATTCCTCGCTTGTCCACCTGCTGTGGAGGGGGAATCCCGCCATGCTCATGAAAAAGGCTTTTGCCTTGCCGGAAACCGAGTTCCCCGCGTGGGTGAAGGTTGGCGCGATGAGCACGCCGTCGTCCTTCAGCACCTGCCTGATTTCTTGCAGGGCCTTTTCCGGATGCGGCACTATGTGAAGCGCGTTGGACACGATCACCACTTCGAAGGACTTCCGTGCATAGGGCAGGCGGAACATATCTTGTACGGAAAAGTGCAGCTTTGCGGATTGATTGTCCCGCTTCGCTTCAAGGATCATCTTTGCAGAGGCGTCCGTAGCCTCGATGTGCGCCGCCGCATTCACGATGCTCTTTGCGATAAGCCCCGTGCCGGTGGCGACCTCCAGTACGGTTTTTGCTTTCACTACCGGCCGGATCAGCCCATACATCTTCTCATACGCCGCCCGGTCGTTTCGCATGAAACGGTCATACCGACCGGCGTTCTTGTCCCAGAAACCCTCGCGTTCGTGCATGGCTGTCGCCCCCAAACAGTTAGAGCCATCTAACTATAACACACGAATCATGCAGTAAGATGAGGCTAACCTTCTTTTCTTGGCTAAGACGCATCTCTTCGGTTTTCGCTTATAACGGCGCGAATCAGATACTAGGCTGGAGCTGAAGAAAGAGCTCGGCGGACAGGTAGGTCGATACCGGTTCCCGGAACGGTGATCCAGCCAATTACACCAGGGCCCTAGTCATTGAGTGGGAATAGCGGGAACTGGCTTCTGAGCTCGCATTTTGGTGCTGCCGAGTACCGCCTGATGCTGTTTCGGCGTCGCCATAGAGCAAGGCCACCAGCGAAATAGTGGGAACAGCGGCCTCCGAACTTTCTGGTTCTGAGGCTTCCTTTTTGCATGCCTACCTGGGGAAACGGCCCAATTATTCCGCATGCCCCTACTGGGCGGTACGGGAAAATAGGGCCCTGCGGGAATAGTGCACAATTCGGGTCCCCTGGAGGCCGATTCCGCAAGGCTGAAACTGAGTTGAAACTGCATGGCGGATTCAAGCCCTTTTCAATTGCGTTTGCTCGGGTCAACAAACAGGAATATAAATACGCAGAATCGGTTTTCGCAGTATCTGCAACCTCGAATGCCGCCAAATTGCGTCGCGCAAACTGAGTATATTTGCTTGCATTGTTGCAATACTTGCTACAATGCAAGCATGAAACTAATCGAGGCCATACGAGCCACCAACGATATCGCCTCTTCCCAAAGGGGGCTCTTCACGTCTGCGCAGGCGAAGGTGCTCGGCGTCGAGTGGTGCGCGCTCTCGAGGCTGGAAGGGCTCGGCAACATAGAGAGGCTCGCGAAGGGCGCCTACCGCATGGGCGGCTCGCCGAGCACGCGGGAGGAGAACGTCCTCGCGGCCTGACTGTCGATCGACCCGGGGAGGCGCCCCGGCGACATCGCGGGCGAGGGCGTGCCCGTCGCCATGGGGGGGGGACGGCTGCATGGCTCTACGGCATCGGCGAGGTCAGCCCCTCGCCCTACGAGTTCTGCACGCCCGAGAGAAAGCAGACTAAGCGCCCGAACCTGATCATCAGGAAGCGCCGCCTCGACCCGAAGGACGTGGCGATCGTCTCGGACATCCCGGCGACGAGGCCCTGGCTCACGGTGGTGGACCTGATAGACTCCGGGGAGGAGCTGAGCCTGGTCGCGAACGTGCTCGCGGACGCGCTCGAAAGGGGCCTCGTCGAAGACGAGGGCACGCTGAGGGAGAAAATCGACGCGAGGGGGGCAAAAGCCGGGATGCCGGCGGGGGCCAGCCTGTGCGGTTCGTTAGCTAGGAGGCGGGAAGAATGACGTACGAGAACGGCGGTCAGCTCGACAGGGCCCTGAAGAGGGTCGTTCGCGACAGGGGCGGTGACCCTGGGGACGGCTGTCGTCGGGCTTTGCGCGACCGGTTCCTGTGCAGGGTGTTCAGCAACCCCGACGGCCGGTTCATCCTCAAGGGCGGAAGCGGGCTGCTCGCGCGCATCCCCGACGGCCGCGTCACGCGCGACATCGACTTCGCGACGGCATCTGTGTTTGATAGCGTTCAATTTACGGGTTGGGGCTGCGGTGGAAATCCTGGATCAAAAGAGGACCAGGATTTCCACCGCAGCCCCAAACCGAAAATCAGGCTTGACTAAACACAGACGGTCTGTTGCGCGAGTACTTCCCGAAGGGGACCGGCTTCTCTGCGGTCTCGGACGAGGAGGTCGAGCGGGTGTACGATGCCATCAACCGCAGGCCCCACAAACGCCTGGGGTTCAGGACGCCCTACGAGGTCCACTACTCAGAGGTGTTGCACTTGCTCTGAGAATTCAAGCTCGAAAAGGCGCAAGCAAAGGTATCTTGACTACGCTCTAAAGCGTGGCGTGAAGTCCGGCATCGTTGACGCGCTGAGGCTTCAGGGAATTGCCGCGAGTGAGGTTGACGCGGTTTCTGTTGTGGTTGACGAGCATTCGACTTCGATCGACGGAAAGTACAACCTGGCAGAATCGATTGATGAGGAGCTGAGCTGCGCATGTTCAATCCAACGTGGCAGACTTCCTACCCTCCTGTATTTAGCGACTGGCTGCCCAAGATTCCAGTCTCCTATGTCGACTCCTCCAAGGTGGCTATGGTGAGAGCGGCTGACGTGACGGCGAACTGGGCATTTATGGCCGAGCGCGACAAAGAGACATATCCGCGAGCCTACGAGATGCTATCAAAGGCGACGGTCCTCGGGCTTCTGTAGCGTTGGACATGTAACTATCTGTCTTTTCAAAAGCCGTGAAGATCTTGGTGGATGATAAATTGCGATTTGTCGACCTGGGCGACGAAGTCGGCGAACTCTTGCTGAAGCTCAAGGGGAGGCAAGGGAACCGTCATTCTCTTTAGATCTTCTTTGGTAATTGCCTCCCTTGTTGCTCCAGCCGCTCTTGAGCCGTTTAGCAGGAGTCTCTGATACGAATCACTGATCAGCACCGTGTTCAATAGCACCGGTAGCATCCGTTTTTGGTCGACTCTGACAATTGAGACATGCTGATTAACACGTCCACCAGCCAATTCATCCGGCAAAAGACATGAACGAGCAACCGAAGCGCCAGTAATATTCAGAAGCACGTCACCCTTCATCAGCGTGACGCCTTCTAGTTTTGCGGCTTGTTCATCATCAATACAAGCAAGGTCCTTCCACACGAAACGACCGTTGTGAACATTCATACTTCTGACCAGCGGAACACCTTCGGCCTTGTATGCCGTTTTGCCGCCTCGTGGTGTTGCTCCGGAACCCAACTTGGTACAGAGGTCTTCAAGCCTAACGAAAGGCCATTTTTTACCATCGACCGGATCGCCAAATACCTCTACAAACCGTGATTTGACTTAACAGATATACCTTCTGTGAGAGTCCCTTACGTTGTCCTGATCGACCATTGCGTACATCAACGTTGTGTCAATCTTTTGATGGCCAAGCAGCTTCTGCACCTGCTCGATGGGCATTCCTTTTCCAATTGCTTTGGTGGCCAGCGTTCTCCTGAACTTATGTGGGTGGACGTGTTTGACGCCTGCTTTTGTTCCCAAGGAGCGAAGGCGGAGCTCGACTCCGCTTACTTGCAGCCTGGAACTCGGCTTTGTGAGACTACAGAATAGCGCGGCGACGTTATCGCTGCGTTCTTGCAGGTAGTTGTTTAGGTGCAGCTTTGTAGTTGCATCAAAATAGACGACTCTCTCTTTGTTGCCCTTTCCGAGTACAATGCACTCTCGCCGATTTAGATCAACGTCTTCTCGATTGAGCGAGACGAGTTCGCCTATTCTCATCCCTGTTGAACTAAGAAGGTTGATGATTGCCAGATCCCTCTTGCAAGAACAGGCGTCTGTGAGGGCTATAAGTTCTTCATCAGAATATACGGACTTGACCGTTCTCTTTGAGCGAATCTTTTTAATGCGTCGTGCAGGGCTTTTGAGTATATGGTTCTCGTCTTCAAGCCAAGAGAAGAATGACGACAGGATGCGCCTGACGTTGTCGACGGTGATGCTCCCCGCGTTATTACCTATGGGATATTCGCTCAGGTATGTTCGTAAGTCATCTGAACTAATCCGGATAATTGGTTTTTTGATTGCTTCGAGCGCCCTTGTAAGTGTGGCCTTGTAGTACCTGATGGTCTTAGGCGAGCATCCCTCGATGGTTTTGGCTGCGAGGAATCGCTCCATGTACTTTGAGGCCTCGTCTTCGACATTGCTGAGCGCGTTCACTTCAAGTTCGATGCCCCTGAGTTCGCTCATAAGGACGCTCTCGAGATACGAAAGCACTTCGCCGCTAACGAGTGCCTGCATTTTTGTGAGAACCGCGTTTGCTATTTCGACCGTCGTGTGCATCAGTTCCTCCCATCCCGATATGGATGGGAGGAACGTATCACGCGAGGAATCGGTTTAGAAGGGCGTCGCGCTCTGCGGAAAGGGCGTCGACCTCTTGCTCAAGTGCAAATTGCGATTTGTCCGCCTCGGCAGCGAAGTCGGCGAACTCCTGTTGGAGGGACAACG
>NZ_QSJB01000026.1:0-23473 GCF_003469285.1 Collinsella sp. AM31-2AC | reverse complement strand
AGGCGGGGCCGAGGCCGCCTCGATCAATTTGCGAAAGAATCTTGACGGTACCGGTGGTAATTGAAGAGTAGGACCGGAGAACGTACGTATATCTATAAAAGCGTAATCAAAGGCTAATGGGACTTGTTTAACCAAAAGAGGGTGTATCGGTTTGCGCCGATACACCCTCTTTTCAATAATTGGATTTATGCACAAGGACAGAGTCGCCGCAGCCGTCAGCTCTCCCCTATTCCCTCTAAAACAGATCCCTCGTGTACACCTTGTCCGCCACGTCCGTGAGCTCGTCGCTCCAGCGGTTGGCGACGATCACGTCGCAGCCGGCCTTGAAGGCCTCCAGGTCGTGGGTCACCTCGGAGCCGAAGAACTCCGGCGCGTCCAGCGTGGGCTCGTAGACCACCACGGGCACGCCCTTGGCCTTCACGCGCTTCATGACGCCCTGGATGGAGCTCGCAATCCTAGCCTTGTCCTCCTGCTCGGCCTCGAGCTTGCAGATCTTGTTGTCCACCGTCTCGGGCTTCCAGCGCGAGCGTTCGGGCCACGCGGCGAGCTTCGCCTGCCTCTGGGTTCTGCTCGCAACGCGCTCGTGGCAGTATGTCTCGTGACGCGGGTTCGCCAGCGGCTCGTCGGCGTCCAAGCGTCACCTCCAATCAATCGCGCCCCGCCGCGAAAAGCGGGGAGCCGCCCCGGAGGGCGGCCCTGATTAGTCGTAGGTGTTTCCGCTTCCTGCTAGTTGTAAGCTGGCATAGGGATGAAGAATCTCGCGAAGACCGCGGCGGCGAGGAAGACGAGGGCGATGAAGTTTGCGATCTTCACGATCTTGGCCAGGTCAGGGCATTCAACTCTGGTCACCTTTCCCAGGAACGAGAGCAGGATCGCTATCGTGTCGAATAGGAATACTCCTATCACTGTCGCCATCGCGCATAGCCTGTAGATGCTCGCCCTGTCGATGCTCTGCAGGATGGATGAGGAGAAGGTCAGGCCCGCGACGAAGGCGACGACGATGCCGGTGAACACGCCGAGGACGGACACGTTTTCACGCTGCGCCTCTCTCTTTTCCTCCTCAATTCGCTTCAGCGAGTCATCTTCCAGACGTTTGATTTCGCTTTCCGTCTTTTCCTGCTGCTCTTTGATTTGCTCGTCGAGTTGCGTGCTCCTTTCCTCGAAGGAGCACATCATCTTCATCTGCTCCGTGTAGTGGAGTAGGCGCGTCTTCTCAAGCTCGATGTGGTCGCACAGCTTACGTACACTATCGGCCTGCTCCGAGCGGGGTCGGTCTTCCAGCATGCTTGTCAGGACCTTGCCCATGTTGTCGGCCAAGCGGCTTGCGGGGTATGGGACGTTCGTCGGGTCGAGCTCGCAATCCTTGTAGTCAAACACGACGTTGCAGACGTCCGAGTATCTATGGCGGAACTTCACCTGCCCGCCGTACAGCTTTTCGAAGAAGGCCTTGACGTCGGCGATGTTTTCATCCGAGAGGGAGAGGCCTGGGTCGTCGGACGCTAAGGTTTCCAGAAGTTTGGTCAGCGCATCCCTTTTCTGTGTCTCATCGGAGTCCGCCTCGACGTCGGGAACAATGAGCATCGATTTCTCAAGATAGTCGCCGTTTGCGGCTTGGAGAACGCTCGTCAGAATCTCAAGGGCTCTTTTCATGCCGGCGGGCACTTCTTGATTCTCAGCCATTCTGGTCCGCCTTTGCGGCCGCGACGATGAGACCGTTTGGGATGATTCCCTTGTCTTGTCCGCGCCTATTGTAGACCTCATCCCACGGGGACCCCTTCGCATGGGAGACCCGTACGAGGTTCCAGGGAGAAAGTCCTCGCAGTTTTTCGATGATGGTGTTGATGAAATCTTCCTGCTCGTCGTTCTCGAAGCGGACTGCGTCAGGGAAAATCATCTTTATGGGCGAACCGCCGAACTCGGAGAACTTGACGTATACGTCGCGGATGACCGGGCCGTACTGCCATGCCTCGAACGTGTCGTCGAACAGGGGCGAGTCGTACCCCTTGATGAAAGTTAGTTGCAAGAAGTACAGCATCTTCTGTAGCTGTAGGTTGCTGACCGGCTTGTTGTCTTTATAGCATTTGTCAACTACGTATTTGGCGATTCCCATGGCGGTGTAGCTTGCGGTCGTGTTCATAATCTCCTCCTTTTGCCCATCATACCAGTGATGTGCTTCCCATCTGCGCGTATCGCGATAAAAGCATCTCAGCTCGCCCGGACAAAAAACGGACGGCCCGGACGGCCCCTCCAACGGGGGGTTTCGGTCTCGGATGCGCCCCCTAGTCTTCCACGGCCCCGGCACCAGGACGACCGGCACGAGCGGCAGAAACGCCACGAGCACGAGCGCCGTGACCGCAATGCCCAACGCCCATTTCACGTCTTCGCCCATCACTTCACATCCTTCCGCTCGAACCTGCAGAAGCGCCCACATGCGGCCAAGGTCGCTACCGCGTATCTCGCGGTCGCAGCACCCCCCCCCGCTGATGGCGCGGGCGCGCTCCCTGTACACGCCGTCCACGCGTGCCGCTGCGGCGAGCCTGGTTCTGCAGTCGGCGAGCCCGGACTCGAGCTCCCAGCTCGTCACCGATCAGATCGGGGGGGTCTGCCCCAAGGCCGCCGAGGTGCTCGAGAAGGCCGAGGCCGACGCCCTGGGCTACCTGGACTTCCCCTGCGAGCACCACGTCAGCCTGCGCACCAAGAATGTGCAGGAGCGCACCGACCGCGAGCTCAAGCGCCGCAGCCGCGTCATACAGGTGTTCCCGAGCAGGAAGTAGCCCATCAGGATGATGGGCGCCGTGTTCGCCGAGATGGATAAGGAGTGGGTCGGCCGCCGCTGGTTCAACGACGACTCCATCGGCAGGGCCGTCGAGGGCGCCGTCGCCGAGCACGTGGCCAGGTTCATCGCTCTCGTCGTGGCCGACAGCCCGATTCCCGGCGGGAAGGCGGCGTGACATACGCTAGGATGACGGCATTCTAGGCGATTCTCGGTTCCTCGGGTCGACTCCGGCTACCCTTGAGAACCGAGACCTACACCAACGATCGCGACACTACCGCACGCTTCGTGCCATCTGGATTGTTCTGAAAAGAAAACGCTTCTTGCGGGCGCGTAGAGGTTCTTAGTGTCAATGTGTATCAGCCTACCGTGGAGCTCGTGCCAGTGCGGCATGGAACGGCATACCAAAACTGATGCAATAATCAGCGAATAATCACAAGACCGGAATGGGGTCATGGCGACCTTCCTCGAAAGAGAAGGTCGCCATGACAAGTCACAATTCAACTTGGGGATTACTGAGCTCTTCGGAGAGAGAGTCTACATTCCAAAGACCTAAGGTATCAGTTCGTTAATGTGACCCTTGGAAACTTTCAAGAATTGTTCAACACAGTAGACAGGTTACTCGACAAGAGAGGCATCGTTTTGTCTGCCTAATACTATCTATTGCTTTGTATGTAGCAGAACGGCCATCAGACAATTATGCACGATGGCCGTCCCTTCTATTAACTCCTTGCCTCAAGACGCGGCTCAATCCTAAGCTTGATTGGCTGCAAGTTGCGATACTCCTGGAGCGTACTGTTGTAAAGACTGCCATTGTAGCCTGGAGCATCGACCGTCACGACAGCATAGTAACGAGTGAGCGCATCGGGATCGTTATTGTTACGGAATATGGATTGGAGCGTCAGCTTCGGGTCATACAATGAGCTTGATTTCATGCGTTGTGTCCTGCTGATGACACTGTCCCACTTCATGTCGTTGGCTCGTAACTCTGACTCTTCCCAGTACTTCTTTGCAGGCTTGCTCACCGGCAAGGTTGATGAGGTGTAGCCCTGTAGTTCAAGCTCAGCCGCCTTGATACGCCCCTCCTCGGTGGCGAGATTCACCGTATGCCTATAGCTTGTACCTTTGAGCGAGTACGTGAATTTGTTGGCGTGGGGAATGAGGGTATCTACTATGCAGCTTGAGGTGTAGGCATCCGAATCGTTGGGATTCGTTTTGCAGACTGCAACGATGGTCCAACTGATTGTGATAAGCCCCTTCGCCGACTCGATGCCGGGGGCAAATATCGGCAGCGAGACAAGCTGCTTGGGTCTGAGCGTGCCTTGATATAGCGTGGTGACACGGTTGTCGTCACAGTTCAGACAAGTCGATGGATCATCTGGAGCAATGCCGAAACCGTACTCCTCTCGAACAAAGCTATCACTGTGCTCCGAATTGTGGAGGGCCAGAGCCCGGGCGAGATGCTGTGTGATATCCTCACTTCGCGACATCATTCTGCCAAGCTTGTGGACGAGTAAGGGGGATGCAAAGCTGGTACCTGCGCTTGCGCCTAAAGCATTGCCGCTTGAGGCAACCACCACGAATGGCTTGTTGATGTCCCCTCCAAACTCAAGGAGGTCGGGCTTGATTTTGGCACCCTCTCTTCCCGGACCAACACAGCTATATGGAGCGCGTGCCTTCGTACCATCAGGCAATATACAAAACGCGCCAACTCCGATGCCGTTGACCAGATCAGCTGGTGACTGCACACGATTATCTGGGCTTGGCAAATCACCGTCATTGCCGGCCGCAATGCAAAAGAGGGGCGGCTCGGCATCGCAGTTGTACGACAGCACATCAAGCGCATAAGTAAAGCGGCTGATGTCATCGTCGAGAATGGGGCCAGTGGGGCCAAACGAGAGATTATACAGGTGGATGTCAGGATAGTGCCCGACTACGTACTCGATAGCATCAATCGATTCGTAGAGGTCAATGTCGACGGGATCGCTCGGCGGCAGCACTCGAAAGCTCTCAACCTTCACCTCAGGTGCAGGGAGGACGTCACTAGCCCCCTTACCGGAAAGCTCGCCATGCAGCACGGCTCCGCAGACACCCGTTCCATGATCGATGCAGTTTTGTTCGGGCAGTGATGCAACGGCATCATGCGCATTGACATAACCGGCGAGGAGCGGGACATTGGGATTGCATCCGCCATCGAAGACGCCGACGGTCACGGGTGGGACATTCTGGGCTGCAGCAACCTGCGGTGCTGGCGCGCTCATCGCGCTCCGTATCGGCTCAAAGACGATTCTTCCCATCGGGTGAACCGTGCGCAACGGGTTGATTCTCGCTGCTGCCATAGTGGCTTCCCTGCTCAACTGTGCGGCGATGAATGTAACGCCGTCTTTGTATGTCCGAACCTCGATTTTGTCACGACCGAGACCTGCTGCCTTGCAGAACAGGTCTATGGCATCCTCGGCGCTTTCTTGGAGCGGATGAAGCACGGCCTCGACCAGTCCCTCTTTCCATTCCGCATCGAAGCCTAGTATCTTCTCGCCAGGGTCAAGCAGGTCGAAGGAGCGGATGGACATTACCTCGTTGCGCCATGCATCCGATGCGTTTGACCCGGTGCGAAGCGCGTTCTCAAAATCGGCGATGCCCTTTGAGGTCGTGCGCAGGAAGTAGAGCTTCGCGAACTCGGGCTGCTCTCCCGCGTCTTCGTCATCACTGTTCTTCTGAGGTTGCACGTTGCCTGTCTTGTATCTCCTGCCGCCGATGATTTGCAACTCGTCCGAAGAGGTGAGCACCGATGAGGGTGCATAGGACTTTGCTTCGAACTTGGGCTCCATACGTATACAGACCACCTTTTCCTCGAGATAGGAATCGGGGTCGGTCTGTATCTGCCTGGACACAGTGCCGATATTAGCAAGGAGGCGGTTCCTGGCCTCTTCGTACTCGTGTGGCTGTGGCCTGGGACCTCCACCGGTTTTCTTCTGAACTGGCTGAGCATACGATTCGCCGTGGGCAAGAATTGGCAGCGGGCCGGACATGGCTTATGCCTCCTTCATGTAACGGGAGACCGTCGAGGCGCCGACTCCGACGATCCGCGCAATGTCTCGCACGGTAAGAGCTGGGTTAATTTCTTTGAGTTTTATGCATGCCTCACTCTTCTCCTGCTTCGTTTGAGGTTTGCATTTGGAGCACAGCTCGCTCAGAGAAATGATCTCTATGCTCTCGCCCGGGTTCATCACTGATTGGCGCTTAATATGCTCGCAAAGCTTGCAAATATCTGCGGCGCTCATGCCCGCGCTCTTCTCGACCATGAAGAAGAGCACCTCTGGCGAGAGCGTGAAGCGGTTGCTGGGCAGGTGCCTCTCGAAGAGTCGCATGCGTTCGTTCTCCTCGGGAAGCGGCACCTCTACAACTCTGTCGAAGCGCCGCCAAATCGCCCTATCCAGCAACTCCGGATGATTTGTCGCTGCAAGCACGATGCTGCCCTTAGGGCATGTCTCGATTTCTTTGAGAAGAACGTTCACCAGGCGCTTCAATTCGCCGAGGTCACCCTCGTCATCACGCCGCTTCGCAATTGCGTCAAACTCGTCCAGGAAGAGCACAGCAGGCTGTGCGCGGACATAGTCGAAGACGCTCTTGATGTTTTGCCCGGATCGACCGAGATAGCTGGATATCGAGGTTGCGAGGTCGAGCGTTATGAGTGGAAGAGCGAGCTTGTATGCAAGCCAGTTGGCCGTGTATGTCTTACCCACGCCCGGAGCGCCAATGAAGAGTATGCTGTTCGAGGGTTCGATCCCATCCTCGAAAAACCGCTGAATCAGACCTCTCTCCTTGAGAAAGTCGGCAAGCTCTTTTGTAGTTGCGGCATCGAGAATGGGATCCGGTAGCTCGGTTGGCTCTATGAGCTCTACCAGGGAGAAGCGGGTCTCTCGGTCGATAGGTAGCGGGTTTATCTCGGCTGCGCGGGTAGCCTCGCTTCTCATGTCAGATGCGGCAAGAGCCCCAGCGACCTCCGAAGCGAGATCGGGACGATCACGTCTCAGCTTGCGGGATACCGTGAGCGAGACTGATTCTACGAGTCTTCTGTCATTCTCTAAACAGGCTCTCACCAGCCTAGGTATGTAGTCTATTGCCTCCATATACCATTTCCTCTCTATTGCGGAAATTTGGAACATGCTTAGGATAGCAGATTTACAGCTGCTACCTTATAGATTGTGCTAAAGCTTTGAGCTCTTCGAAAGTGGCACAATACTAAATGTGATTTAGTTCGAGCTGACTACGCTCTTGTGACAGAGAAATACCCTGCTCCTAACATGCATTCGGGCGGGCTCCTGCCTGCGTGATTCACGAAAGTGGTTCCCATGAAGGAGGACACCGATGTGGGCAGGCGACGGAGACGCAGCAGCACCCGCAAGGGTAAACAGACGAACAAGTGCAGCATGCGGAAGAAGAAGTTGCCGCCACCGACGATGGCCCCGACGAGTTCAAGGTCCTTCTCGCCAAGCAAGAGGTACGTATCAAGGAGCTTGAGGGCCAGGTGGCCGAGGCCGCCAAGACCGCAGAGGCAGCCGATGCCCTACGCGGCGTGATCGAGCAGGTGAAGGCCCGGGCGGCAGACGAGCGCGCAGAGTAGGAGCTGCGGCTGGCAGGCCGTACGCAATGTGAAGGCGGCCAAGGCGCTGCCGGACGGCCACGACGGCGACGCCTCTGTGTTCAAGGAGGTGAAGCCTTGGCTGTTCTATGGCGGCAAGGCTGGCGGTGTCCAGGGCGGCACGACCGGGCTTTCCAACGCGGGGGTGGCAACCGACGAGAAGCGGCTCAACAAGCACTAGCGCGAGGTCGCCTTACTCGTGGAATAGGGAGGATTCAACATGGCTGACAACAGCATTGTCAGTGCCGACTGAATTTACCCACATGGGGCTACAAACAACTTGCGGAGGAAATCGGCGACCCGTCGGGCTGCGTGGCGGTAGGCATGGAGGGGACGACGTCGTATGGCGCCGGTCTATGCTCCTACCTCATGGAACGCGGCTATGACGTCTTCGAAGTACTTCGCCCCAAGAGGGAAAAGAGGCGAGTCGGAGAGGGCAAAACCGATGGCATCGACGCCGAGCACGCCGCCCGCGCGGTGGCTGCCGGAAAGGGCATAGTGCCGAAGTCCCACAACGAGTGGGTTGAGGCCCCGTGCGCCCTTACGGTGGCGAGATCCATGCACGTCAACACCATGACCAGCGTATCCAACGCCATAGGCTCCCTCTTGGTGTCGGCCCCGGAGCGGGTCAGGACCAAATACCGGCCGCTCAAGGGAGCGAGCCTGTACAGGAAACTGGGGTCTTGCCGCCCGAATGCGGAAGACGACGTCGCCGGGCCGCTGCTTGCGTCCCTGAGGGCGCTCGCCAGGACCTGGCTGGAGCTCGATGAGAAAGCAGGCCAATTGGAGGGCGCCATGCATCGGCTCATCGAGGCCAATGCATGGCGCCCTCCTGCAGGTGAAGGGGTGCGGCACCGTCAACGCCGCGGAACTCGCGATCGCCGCGGGCGACAACCCGGAGCGCATCCCGAGCGAGGCAAGTTTCGCTTCGATCTGCGGCGTGTCCCCCATTCCCGCCTCCAGCGGAAAGACCGACAGGCACAGGCTCAACCGCGGCGGGAACAGGCAGGCCAATAAAGCTCTCCACATGATTGCCGTAAGCAGGATGAGCGGGGACGAGAGAACGCTCGCCTACATGGCAAAGCGCAAGTCCGACGGCAAGACGAAGCGAGAGGCCATGCGCTGCCTAAAGAGATTCATAGCCAGGGAGGTTTACTCGACGTTGCGGCACCCCATGAGGCTGAAGTACGCCCGGGGCGAGGAACTTGCGGCGATGAGAAAATCGCTCAGCCTGACCCAGCAGCAGATTGCCCGAGAGCTTAACGTGCCGAATGTAAGACTCAGCGAAATAGAAAGAGACGTATGCCCCCACGAGGAAATCAGACGCGAATACGACCGCTACCTGAATGCCAAAATGTCGGCCAGTGAAGGACTTGACAGCTCATAGGAGCGTCATTCGGGACGCTACCCTGTAAGTGACACGTCGGACTCCCTGGTGGAGTGGCGGTTGCGCGGCCCGGAGGGCATGGGCGGGTGCGCCACTCGCTCTCCAGCCAGGAACACCTCGACCGTCGACTCGGTCACCCTGATGTTGACCTCCCTTCCGACGAGCAGGTGGCTCACCGAGCAGCAGTTCCACCTGTAGGAGACACACACGACCTTGAGGCGTTCAAGAGGGGTGCCACGTGATTGTCACCAAACGTTGGGCAACGAGCTCGCGGACGTTGCGGACAAGGTGTAGACTCGCAATTTGTTTAAGAGACTAGAAGGGAAGGCCTTGTGCAACATCTCGCATTCCTCTTAGCCGGCAGTGCCGATACTCTCATTGGCGGGTTCATAGGCTTCTTTAGCAGCTTTGTAATTATGCTCATTACAAGGTGGCTTGATCGCAAGGGAAAGCTTAGAATTTACGCTAAACGCACGGTCGTTGACAATAAGAAGAGATGGGGATTTCACGAGGACGGCGGGCAATCTTTGCTTGTTGTGCCGCTCAAGCTCGAGTTCCAGAACACGACGGGACGTTCGCGGGTGGTCCGAAACGTCGATGTTGTTCCCTACAGGAACGGCAAGGAAGTCGCTAAAACTGTGCAAATCGAATACACAGAGAAAAAGCGAGCTGCGGGGGAAAAGGTTACTGAAGTGACAACTTCAGAGTATGGCGAGGAGGATGCCCATAACTCGTATTCTTTCACGCTGCCTCCCAACAGCATCGTGAACAAGAAGTGCCTTTTCTGCCTAAAGCATGAAAACGTGCCCGATTTCGACGAGCTCAGACTCGATTACTTTGACGAGCGTGACAGGCGCATATCACTGCACATTGACGAAATCGCCGGGGATTGGAAGCCGCGCGTGTTCGAGCCCGACCTCGATTGGGTGCTGCTCAAGAAGCGGTAGCAGCAAATAAAGATGGACTTGGTTTTGGAGCGCCCGAGAATTTTTCGGATGCTCCATTGTTTGACGGCGGGCTTCATGAAGTGGCCCCATGTGGGGGCGACAGCGTTTACGGCGCGTCCGCGCGAAGCTGTGTTGTTCTCGAAGACCCTTTAATTTGGCCACAGCGCCTGCCGCCCGGAGCCGCCACACGCAGGTGCTTGCCCGTCGAGGGTTGGGCCGCGAGCGCGGCCCGTGCTTCGTTGGCAAGGGCACGCGCCACCTCGTCCTTATCAACGGCCTCCTTGCCGACGACCAGACCCATGACGCGTTGCAGGAACGCGACCTGGGCTCCCGCTATGAACCCGTATTCGCCGGCATTGGCCCCCACGATCACGAAGTCGCGCGTCACAGCGTCGAAGCTTTTCACGAGGATGCGGCGCGCGCGAGGAGACGGTCAGCACGTCGTAGTAGGAGTCCCCCGAAAGCGCGGCCCTCGCCATAATCACGAAGCGCTCAGTCGCAATTCTGTTGATCGGCTTCTCGGGGTGCTTCTTGATGCGGTCGCTGGAGAAGTAGCCCAGGGGGATGTCGCTAACGGGCCCGTCGCTGTTGGCGAACGCGGCCACATTGACCGTCTTGCGCCTGAAGAGGGTCTCGAGGGCCTTGGTGAGGAGCTCGGCGATGGCAAGCATGGCGCGGCCTCCCTACGGACGACGGAGATTGAATTGGGGTTTTGATGCCCGGCTATGATAGCGCTGCCCTCCCGTTCCGAGTGTCAGCTTTCGATGCCCAGACGGCCATATTCCGCGAGCATAACATGCCAAAATAATCATTGACATATACATTTTGATAAATACTATTGCGCCAACGACCGGTAAGGCACCCGCTGTCATGGAAAGTGGCGTCGCGACGAACGAATGACATGCACAACGCCTCCATGGCTTGCCCTAAACAAGAAAGGCCCCCAGCCACCGCGTGTGAACTGCGTCCCAAATCTTGGACGCCCTAAATAGCGACTAGGCCGCGAGGGCCTGATTCCGGAACTCCTCCGGGGTCGGGCCCTTCAATCTTACCTGCCTCCGGCTCGTGTTCCAGTGGACTATGTATTCCTCCGGGTCGCGTTTGAAATCCTCGAACGTCTCCCACTCGCGGCCCCGGTAGAACTCGTCCTTGACGTGGCCGAAGAGCTGCTCGGTGGCGGCGTTGTCGATGCGGTTCGCCTTCCTGGACATGCTCTGGACGATGCCGGCGGCCTCGAGCCTGGATGTGTACGAGGCGTGCTGGTACTGCCAGCCCCGGTCCGAGTGCATGGTCGGGGCGGCGCCCTCGGGGATCTTGGACAGCAGCTCGTCGAGCATCCTGACCTGCTGGGCCATGTCGGGCGTGGTCGATATGTCGCTCGCCACGATCTCCTTGGTGCAGAAGTCCAGCGTCGGGGCCCAGTAGGCCTTGCCGCCCGCCACCTTGAACTCGGTGACGTCCGTTCCCAGCTTCCGCCACGGGGCCCCGGCGTCGAAATCCCTCGCGATCACGTTCTCGAACGTCCTGCCGACGACGCCCCTGTACGAGTTGTACCTGTGGTAGGCCGTCTCGCGTCTGATACCGCAGCGAATCCCCATCTCGCGCATCATCTTGAGCACGGTCTTGTCGGCTATCACGGCCCCCTCTTCCGCCCTGAGGCACATCGCTATCTGCCGGTGCCCGCAGCCGTTGGCGGTGCGCGAGAAGATCTCGGCGGCCGCCCCCCGGAGCTCGGGGCGCGTGGGCCTCGGCGGGTGCGCGAGGGCGTAGTAGTAGGTCGACCGCTTGAGCTCGGCGCATGCGAGCAGGTGCCCGAGCGCGTGCCCCTCGGCGCGCAGGGCCGCGACCGCTTCGGCCTTCGCCCTGGTCAGAGCCCGTCCCTCTCGACCAGGGCGCGTAATTTTTTTAGGTAGGCCACCTCGGCCTCGAGCCTACGGCACCGCTCCTCGAGCTCCTCCTCGCGGGTCCGCGGCCTCGCCTTGGAACCCTTCGGCCGGCCCTTGGGCCTCGTGCGCAGGGCCTCCGCGCCGCCCCGGCGGTATAGCGCGCACCACTTCTTGAGCGGCGACATCGACATTATGCCGAACGCCGCCATCGCCTCGGTCTTCGTCATGCCGCCGTCGACGACGGCGGAGGCGGCGGCGACCTTCTGCTCGTATGTGTACCTGCCCTGCTTTCCGTCCATGCGCAGCAGCACCTCGCTCCCGAATGCGCGGTATATCTCCTGCCATCTTCTCACGGCTTCCACGGGAAGCGAAAGGGCAATCGCGGCAGATTTATACCCGTGCCCGAGCTCGAAGAGCCCCATGGCCGCCTTCCTGGCCTCGATATCATGCTTCACTCTCAAATCAACGCGCATAAAGAAAGCCTCCCATTTCTCATGTCCAAGAAATGGGAGGCAGTTCAGTGGTGGCTGGGGGCCTCTTATCGCTCCGAGAAAGCTCGCTAGTCGCGCTTGAAGAGATCGCGCGTGTACACCTTATCCGCCACGTCCGCGAGATCGTCGCTCCAGCGGTTGGCCACGATGATGGAGCACTCACGCTTGAAGGTCTCAAGGTCATGGGTGACCTCGCTGCCGAAGAAGTCCTCAGCGTCCAACGTGGGCTCGTAGACCACCACGGGCACGCCCTTGGCCTTCACGCGCTTCATGATGCCCTGGATGGAGCTCGCGCGGAAGTTGTCGGAGTTGGACTTCATCGTCAGTCGGTAGACGCCCACGACCGGCTTCTCCTTGCCGGGATAGACGCGGTTCCACACCATCTGCAGAACCTCGTCGGCCACGAAGTCCTTGCGGGTGCGGTTGCCTTCACGACGGCTGCAATTTAAAGACGGCTGATAACGCTAAACTGTCACCTTAGCATCCTTCATCAGCCTATTGCAGATATAAATCAGCTTCTCGCTCCTTAGAAGTTCATTGAAAACACGATTGAGATCATCATCGTCTCGTATCGTGATATTGCACGGTTCGGCCTCTTCGAACTTATAACGATCGTAGATCTTTGCAAGATCTTTGCACATGCCTCGGTCGAGGGTCATGGCAGCAGGATACGACGGGCCAAACTCAATGGTGAATACCCTAAATCGGTATCTATCCGAACGAATCTCAAAGCAATAGTCATTTTTCTTGTATAGATCACTAGCGTCTTTAAGATCGGAGTCTGGAGCATAATGAACTGTACCTGCTGAAATAATTCTTGAAACTACCGTAGATGCACTTTCAGCCAAATCAAGCGCTGAAACAAGAGTCCTGTTAACGTCGCAAGTCAGTGAAAACAACCCTTTGACCTTGCCTCCAGATGCCTCAGACAGCATTTTGACCTGTTGATTAATAAATGGAATAATCCCTTCTGTCGTCTTTTGCTTAGACTGATTGAACACCTCTGCCCACGGGTTGCTACCGGAAGTCACGACTAACTCACCTGATTCAAATCGATATCAACTAACAACGGCAAATGATCGCTAATCTTCCTGTTGGGACGAACTTTTGCAATCAATTCACAATCGCCTATTCTCTTTAGATAACTATAGGAGTTGATGCAATCCATCAATTCTGGACTAACCAGTGCTTGGTCATAGCAGTTCCAAATGGGACCAGTGCAATCCCCAGAATAATATAAAGAGCCGTAGTTTTCCGACTCCTCTGATAACCAATGAATCGTAGGGTTATATAGAAAAGGATATTCGACCTCACGCCACGTTCTGGATGATTTATTTTTAACTATTCACTTAAATAACATCGCATTAAAGGCATTGGGAAGAAGCAGTTCCTTGTCATATGGATTTGCGTTAAAATCGCCCAGAATAATCGTTTTGGAAATAGATAGTACGTTTTCATACCCATGGATTTCATCCATCATTACACGAATATCCATTAGCCTGGATTCAGGATCTGGCGAAGACATGCGGTCGGGTAGATGGGCTACGCCCACAAAAAAAGATTGACCTGATTTCATCGCCAACACGGTAAATCGAGACGCTTCGAAACAGTCAAGAACTTCAATGGACTCTCGAGCAATAACCTTGACCTTGTCACATCCGCCAAAACCTAACAGCCTATAGCCAACACCTTCTATCTTTTCTTCTGAAAAGTCGGCATGAGAAAACTCGGCAAAAGCAGCAATGCCGACCTCTTCCTCTCGCATGCACGTGAGGGCAAGATCGGCATTGTCTTTCTTATTTAGGTTCCAAAAGAGCAGCTTCATAAACAGCTCAGAGATAACTACTTCGCAAGCACGTCAGCAATTCGCTCGCTCGCGTGCCCGTCACCATAGGGGTTCGATGCATGGCTCATGGCCTCGTACTCGGCCTGATCGCTGAGCAGGCGGCTGAACTCGCGGTAGATGACGTCCTCCTCGGTGCCGACGAGCTTCAGCGTGCCGGCGGCCACGCCCTCGGGACGTTCCGTGGTGTCGCGCATGACGAGCACCGGTTTGCCCAGGCTCGGGGCCTCCTCCTGGATGCCGCCGGAGTCGGTGAGGATGAGGTGACTCGCCGCCATGAAGTTGTGGAAGTCGAGCACCTCGAGCGGGTCGATGATGTGCAGGCGGTCGAAGCCGTCGAGCTCCTCGTGGGCGGCCTTTCGGACGAGCGGGTTCATGTGGATGGGGTAGATCGCCTTGGTGTCGGGGTGCTCCTCCATCACGCGGCGGATGGCGCGGAACATGCGGTGCATGGGCTCGCCCAGGTTCTCGCGGCGGTGCGCCGTGATGAGGATGAGGCGGGAGCCTTCCGCCCAATCGAGCTCGGGATGGGAGTACCCCTCGCGCACGGTGGTGCGCAGGGCGTCGATGCCGGTGTTGCCGGTGACCCAGATCCCGGACTCGGGCTTGCCCTCGCCGAGCAGGTTCTGCTTGCTGGCCTCCGTGGGCGCGAAGTAGTACCCGCTCACGATGTCAACCGCCTGGCGGTTGAACTCCTCCGGCCAGGGGCTGTAGATGTCGTGCGTGCGCAGGCCGGCCTCCACATGCCCCACGGGGATCTGCAGGTAGAAACACGCGAGCGCCGCGGCGAAGCTGGTCGTGGTGTCGCCGTGGACCAGGACCACGTCGGGCCTCTCGTCCTCGAGGACGGCCTTGAGCTTGAGCAGCACGTCGCATGTCACGTCGAACAGCGTCTGGCCCGGCTTCATGATCGCCAGGTCGTGGTCGGGAGCCACACCGAAGACGCGCAGCACCTGGTCGAGCATCTCGCGGTGCTGGCCGGTCACGGCCACGACGGTCTCGAACTCTTCCGCGCGCCCCTTCAGCTCGTTGACGAGCGGACACATCTTGATTGCCTCCGGGCGGGTGCCGAAGACGAGCATGATTTTTTTCATCCCTATTTCCTCCCTGAGCACATCAGATTATTTAAACTTGCAATCGTAATTGGACCGTTCGATTTACTAATAACTCGAAGAAGAGTAATAAATAAAACGAACGTAAGGAGCGCTTCCGAAACAGCGATCGCAATGGCGACGCCAGTTGCCCCCAATGTATAGCCAAGCACAATATTAAGAATTAGAGCGACTATCGTATCCGCAACCATCAAAATACTGTATAACCTTTGGTATCCAAATGGTATTAAAAGCTGAACGCCTAGGAAGTTGTTCACAATTCCAAACAAAACCCAGAGAGCGAGAGGTATCAGCGAATCCGAACACACGAGATACTCAGTGCCAAACAGCAAGCCAACTACTTGTTCTCTAAAAACTACAGCAAGCATTAGACCAGCTGCAAAAACGGTAAGCACAGGCACGCCAAACGTAAATACAAGCTTCGCGGCAGATCTGCGCGACTTTAGACGCTCTTCGTTCACGCGGGGATAAAGTGCCTGACCTATCGGTGTAAACATAAGCGAAGCCATTTGGGGGATTTTTAGAATCGCGGCGTATGAACCGACGATAGCGCTCGATTGAAAAGCCCCTAGAACCGTAACTCCAAGACTTCCGATTATTTTGCCAGCAGCAGAGGATAGGAAGATCGGCATTCCATCGCGCAATTCGATTACGATCTGCTGGAACGATACGAAGTCCATCCGAACCCCATATCGCTTCCAAGCAAATAAATGAGTGAAGACGCCAGAAAGCAAAAAGGTAACCGAATATAAAAATGAATAAAGTATCAATTGGTCAGAGTCATTTATCAATAGAAAAATGAGCAAAACAGAGAGTCCTCGAGCAGCAGCCGTAGCAATGGTAATAAATTTCATATCCTGCAAACCCTGGAATAGCCAATTTAGCTGGATAGCAACACCAAAAAGCATGGAAAATAGGACAAGCATGCAGGCAAGCTGGTCACCGGTGGCCAAAGACATCGCCCCAAGAAACATCATGACCAGAAAACAGAGGGCAACAAGCCCAAGTCGAGCAAATACGACGGACGAAACGAGACGATTTAGTTTTTCCTTATCGCTTATTTCAACTACCTTTTTTGTTGCGCTGAGATTGAAGCCGTATTCAACAACCAACTGAAAGTAGGTAACCCAGTTAAGGGAGATAGAAAAAACGCCGTAGCTCTCAGCCCCAAAAACGCGCGTCACATACGGGACCGTAACAAAGGGCAGTACGATATTTACCGCTTGTAACGCGAGAAGCCATCCGACATTTTTAAAAAGCGTTCCCTCTCCAGCAAGAAAGTTGTCTCTAGTTCTCATTGCTAATTCCGGCAATCTCCTCATTGATAAAATCAATGGATGAACGTACGTAGGATTGCTTTAGTTTTCGACATTTCTCAAAGCGATTCTCTTGGATTGGCTCAGGGCAATCACCGTTATATTCACCGACCCTCATTAAGCGATCATGCATATCTAATGCATTAAGTAAATCTGACTTACGAGCATCAGTACATCCGTTTGCCCTATCGAATGAAAGGAACTGTTTTTCGAAAATAGTAGAGAAGGCAGTGCCATGAAATGAATCGGTACATACGAACTCAGCATTCATGAACAGATTCAAAAACTCGAGCGGACCTGAGTCTAGAATGACACCCTTTTGAAAAGTGTGTTTGGAGTAAGCCGCGTTGACAATCCGCAATTCGAGATCAAGTTCAGATGCGATGGAACGAGCCCATTTAAAATAAGTGCTCATATTTGGCTTATTCAGGAAATAACAAGCAATATAAGGTTTAGCATTGGAATAGTTAACAGCTGATTTATTTGCAAGTTTGCGCCACTCATCCGCCCCAACTAAAAATACAGGGTCGCAAACAACTCTATCGACGTTAAGTCCCAAATCAATTAGAACATCTGCAGCGCCCCGCTCTCTACTTGAAATGGAGCTAAAATCTTTAGCATCGTTCAGAAAAGGACGAACATCGTCACCAACTGCTGGCCCAAGGCTAATCGCATACCCTACTTTCTTTCCATTACTGCTAAATGGAAAGAAAAAAGCCTCATCAAAATCGGTAATCAACGGATTCCAAACTTGATCACTACCGCTTACGAGAACATCACACGCCTCGGAAGGATCATCGATGCCATTGGCGAATCTCTGGAGCTGTTCAACGTTTTTCAATCTTCTTGAAAGAGAATAATGCTGTGAGGCAAACAGTTGAAATCTCTTCCTTTTACGACTGCGCCAAGTATGAAACGGCAGATATGCGGCGGCAAGGGCAACCTTAACAAGTCCCTTCCTATGTCCATAGAGCGAATTGTTCATCTCCTGTCTGTCTGTAACATAGTCAAGAAGAAATGCATCAAGCCCATCAATAGAATTCAGATAAGCGGAAAGCGCATATGATTGAAAAGCAGACCCATAATTTTCCGCAAAATGGTACGTTATAATTCCAATTCTCATTTGAAATCCTATCTACAAACAAGCTTCTTAACCAGATATTTCGGGTAACACATTATCGTGGAGGCGCGGAAACCAAACCATTTCATAAGGTTAAAACTATAAGACCTGGCGAGGGGCCGTTGCACAGGTCCTCTTAGAGGGGCATTGCCCTTTACCGCTTCCTCTAGAGAATGGACCTCAATCTTGCCAAACGAATGCAACTTACCTATGAGTCTTTCACCAACAACAGTGTTACAAAGAACCAAAGAAACCTCACTTGGCGAATCGCCATCAAACGACTCCAAGCCCCAAAAATCTCCGATAGTTATATCTCCAACACGATCAGAAGAAGAGAACGGACAATGAAAACAGGCCTCTCTCAAAAAGAGCTTGTGCTGAAAAGAACACGTATACAAGTTCAGATCGCCATGTTTACGAACGGATGAGCCGTCATTGAAGACGAGCTCCGCCGTATACCCCTTATAATTGTCATCTTTATTTCTAAACGAATGCCTTGCCAGTTTGCTCCCTTTTTTACGTTCTTCCTCATCCCTATAGGTCTTAACAACTTGATAGGAAGGCGCACCTTGGCATAGCAAATCGACACCAATGAAGTTACTGGAGTTCTTAGTAGCCTGGCGCACAGCATATACTTGACAAGGAAGACCGCAGAACAGAACAACTCTGTCTTCAAGAGCGGTTATCAGGTCCTCTATGACATCATCGGTTAAATCGATGTAATAATACTTTGAGCCGAGCATTTCACTAACAACGGATGGTTCATCAGTAAGGACGAAATGCCCCCCCTGGTCAATGTTGTCAACGGCAGAGCAAACAAGCCCTCCCTCATCCAATACAATTTTTGCAAGTGACGAAAAAGCTCCGCCAGAAGCAGATAGTTTTCGTTCATCAACATTGTTCATGCGAAACGCAAACGTGGTTTGAGGACGCTTCTTATTCGTTGATTTTGAGGTAAAGGGACAGCAGCGAAGACATGCTCCACAATCGACACAAACAACCTCATCGACTTGCGCAATTGCAAATCCCTCGCCATTTTCTAGAAGCTTAATACACGATTTAGGGCAAGCTCGCGCACATGCCCCGCACCCTGTACAACTAGACTTCGTTGGACAAAGATGGTTTTCACTAAACATTATGAAATCCAACTCCCATCAGATCCGCTTGGTTTATTTTCATATCTCAACCTTTAATAGTCCTACGAATCAGAAGAACAACAGCGAGTACAACATATACAAGATAGACATCAATGCTTTGCGTCAAAAGAACTAGGCAAAGCACCAATCCGAGCAACCTTAGAGGCATCGTTGTATTACTTGAGTCAAATAACTTAATAAACAACACGAGTGCTAAAGCGAATAGCGGCATCCCTACAAGTCCGAAATTGGCGAAAAACATTTCGAACCCAGATGGAGTAGTTCCAGCTGGAAGCTGCGTTATCGGAACTTTCAGAATGGAAGAGGTTAGATATTGATAGTGCTGAAACGGTTTTGTCGGCCATATTTGTCGCGGGACGAAGAAAAAAATGAACGACAGAATTGTTTCCCCTGGATAGTCGACTATCTGTCTCCCAAGAACATTCATTTGATATATCACATATTTAGTAACGTCATCACGCCCAAAATCAACCCGGAGCATTTCGTAAACATCGTAATTAATCGTGTTAGTTAATGGCTTGATAACAGACATATAGAAGCCAGAAAATGCAACTAGCGCTAAGACTAAAATAGGCAAGGTTTTATATAAACGATTTCTTTTAACTGCGTTCTTCTCTGTAGTTAAAAAAGCGAACAGATACATGATCAAAGCAAGAGCAACAATGAAGCGTTTACCCGAAACCCATGCCACAAGAAATGTATAAAAACAGAGGACTAACAGATGAAGTTTGGTCCTTTCGGGAGTACCAAAGTAAAGAAGCGTAAAGCAAAACAAGGATAAGAACAGCGAACAGTTTTCGATGAATACAAAGGAATCATTTAAACCACGCGCCAATGAATCCGCGTAGATAGAATATTTCGCCAAATTGCCAGATAAAACAATAACGATCAAAGGAAGGGCGATGGCCAATTCCATAATCCAGCGCCACTTTCCAACATTAAAGTCGCTTAAAACACGGTCGTCATTCTTTAACCTTTTTGTTCCATAGAAATGAAGCGCAAGCATAACGAGAACTACGTAGATGTCATACAGAAAGACCGTGCCTTCATCGGCCATGCCTGGCAAGAAAACTTTATACCAGTATGCGGTGTCATACGTAGGAATACCGACCGTGTAATTAAAGACAATCGGCAGACACATAAACATATAGACAACAATAACCACTAGGTCAACTAGGACTGTTCTGGGAGTGCGGAACATTCTTCTATAAGATATCCCAGCAACCAAAGTGCATGCCAGGAGCATCAACACGTCGCATATAGTAATAATCATTGAGTAGCCTTTTCGAGCAAACGCCTGACTGTCTCACGGTTATCTATCGAATTATAATAATTTATCGCGTTGCTCGAATACTCATCATGGCCAACCAGCAGCTTCTCTATACCAACTGCAACCTCTTCTTGCGAATCAAAGTCGACGCAAACCCCGGCCTTATAAGCCCCAACTGTATGAATAAGTCCAGGAACATCATTCGCAAGCATCGGAATACCAAATTTCGAGTACTCGAATATCTTATTTGGAGCACAATATAATTTATTAAGCGATGAATGGTCATAGCAGACAACGCCAAGCAACGCGTGACTTGTAATCTCAAGGTGGTTTGGCGATTGAATGTGCTGGATATAGATAGTATTTTTATATATCTTTTTAATCTGAGGAACTATGTTTCGCCTGTCACTGCCCATCATAACGAGAAGAGGCATGTCTGTACCCTGACTTAAAGCATAGGCAATTTTAGAGATATACTCAACATTTTGGAAAATCCCTTGATATATAACAAAAGGACGATCTCCAATAAGCCTAAGTGCTTCTTCCACCTCACCGCAAGAGGGTTTGGCGTTAACTGAGATCTGAATCTCATAAGGTTTGTTAGGGATCACAAAGGGCTTACGATCTAGATTCCACCAGAACCGCATTATATTTGCTCTGTTGTCCTCGCATGCTGTAACAGCAATACATTTACGCGCTATGTGTGCAGAAAGAAATCGCGATACTTTCCTATCGTCCATGAGCTCGAGCACGGACATAACCATTCTTCTCTTTCGATCAAGTGGAAATAGAGGGATGGCTGATTCGGCAGTTCCGAACCAGAACAAAACATGGTCACGATCTTCTGCTTTCATTTTTTTAAGAACTGCGTGACGATATTCGAGCCAATTGCGCAATTTACCAACCTTAGATGTGGTTGAATCGGGGGCAAATCGGAGCTGTATCATTGAGACTCCGCTTGCTTCGAGAAGACTCCGAGTTGCGGCTCCGCAATGTCCAAACCAGACTTCAATTTCATAACCAAGATCTTTGATTATTCGAATTTGAGAAACACACGGAGGGTAAATATCCACCGAGGGCTTTAAGATATAAACAATTTTTTTAATTTGTTTTGCCATGTCAATACCAATCGAATGCAAGGGTCGAATGAACTATTCAACACAGTTGTCGAAAATATTTTTAATTGTCAAAACTGCCTGTTGGAAAGACTCAACCACTTTCGACTGTTCCAAGCATATGGTTTCAGCACATCCACCAGTATCGTAAGTTATGACGGGCGTACCGCATGCTTCAGCTTCTAGATTTACCGTTGGGTAATTATCTTCTCTAGTAGGATTAAAGAAGACATCAGCAGCGTTATAGATATCAACTAGCTCGTCGACCGTATCGGTTCGCGGAAGAGCAATGATGCTAGTCGGGGCTTGTTTAATCTGTTGTTTATTAAGTCCAACTGCAACGATAGCGTAGTTATTTAGATCGAGTACTTGAGACAAATGAATGACGTCATTCAATCCTTTCCTTTCAGTCCATTTCGAGGCAACGCTTAGTATCAATGTCTTATTTTCCAAGCCATTATTCTTTTTAAAACAGCTATCAATTTGTCGAAAAATCGACTTATCAATCTGATTATGTTGAACAGTAATATCGTACTTACTAAGAAAGCTTTGCTGAACAAGCCCCTCAAGCCATCTAGAGGGAACAATCAATCTCATTCGCTCAGGCGGAAGCATGGTGAATATGGACTTCTTTTTTTCAAAAGACCAGCTTTCCATGCCTTTTCTAATTGTTTCTGGGTAAGCATCCGGCTGAGGGCATTGAGAGAACTTGCCGCAGTGAGATTTCCACTGCTCACATTGAACGTATTCAAAATGAATACAGTGTCCAGTAAAGGCCCAACAATCATGTAGGGTCCAAAGAACCTGACATCTATGATTCGATAGCCAAGTGAATAGCATCTCAATATTGATGTAATAGCCAAGAAGCACATGTAGATGAACGACATCAGGATCAATTTCATCAAGCATCCTGAGAAGCCTATTCGTTATATGACGAGAATGGAAAGCGACCTTGCCATCGAGACGTGTTTGAAGGGCATCGAAACATACTTCTGGGTAATAAGCAATCTTACGCAAATGCTCATCTTGGGCATGTTCACCGCGAGCCCAAAAAACCCAAGATTCATTCCCTTGCGAAATCAATTCTTCGTGCTTTTTAAAAATTATGGATTTAGCCCAACCGCCTGAGTAAGCATTAATTTGTACGTATTTCATTCTTCTACCCCAAATATCAACAATACCTAGTCACAAAGTTACTCAGACATTCCTCCCATTTCCGTGGCATAAAGCCCATTAATTTAATCTTTGAGAGGTCTAGCGTAGAATGCATTGGTCTGGGCGAGATAGGCCCCTTTGCGCTCGCGTAGTACTCATCGGCACTCACGGGCTTCACAGCATCGGCGTTACCATTGCGTAGCTCGAAGACCTTGACAGCTATATCGGCCCAGGAGACAACCTCTCCGGATCCGGAGAGGTTGTAAGTGCCATATTCGCAAGGAGCGCTCGGCTCGAGGTCCCCTTTGCGATAACCGAGCAGCCAGAAGACACCCTCGGCCATGTCGCGCGTGAAGGTGAGGCGTCCAAACTGGTCATCCACCACCGTCACCTGAGTCAGCGCGTCATCAAGGTCGGCACAGCGGTCTGAGAGCGCCGCCATGGTGCGTACGAAGTTCTTACCATCGCCGATGACCCAGCTCGAACGAACGATATAGTGCTTGGGGCAGTTCGCCACGGCGATGTCGCCGGCGGCCTTGGTCTGGCCGTAGACGCCAAGCGGGCTGAAGGGCTCATCCTCGCCGTGCTCCCCGACAGTGCCGTCAAACACGTAGTCGCTGGAGACGTGGACGAGCGTGATCCCGTGCCCGGCGCAGGTGCGGGCGAGAAGCGCCGGGCCGATGGCGTTGGCCTTCCAGGCGACGACACGGCCCTCGGGGGTCTCCGCCTTATCGACGGCCGTGTAGGCGCCGCAGTTGATGACCGTGCCGTAGAGCGACCAGTCGTAGCGGGAGTAGGCCTCCGGGCCGGACATGTCGAAGGTGTCGATATCGCAGAAGTCGAAGTCCTTGGCGACGCCGCGCTCCTCGGCCAGCGCGCGGACCGCATGGCCAAGCTGGCCGTTGCAGCCGGTGACGAGCGTCCTCTTGGGCGCCATGGGGACGACGTCCTTGAGGTACGGGTGGTTGAGGTCCGCCTCGGAGACGGTGGCCTCCTCCAGCGGGATGGGCCACTCGATGGCGAGCTCCGGGTCGGCGAGGTTCACGAACGTGTAGGTCCTCTTGAGCTCGAGCGACCAGTGGGCGTCCACCAGGTAGGTGTAGGCGGTGCCGTCCTCCAGGGCCTGGAAGGAGTTGCCCACGCCGCGCGGGACGTAGATGGCCTTGCTCGGATCGAGTACGGTCGTGTAGACCTTCCCGTAGGTGGCGCTGCCCTCGCGCAGGTCCACCCAGGCGCCGAAGACGCTGCCGCGGGCCACG
>NZ_QSJB01000025.1:0-24908 GCF_003469285.1 Collinsella sp. AM31-2AC | reverse complement strand
CTGAGTCCTGAGGCTGTTGCAATGAAAATGAGAATCAAGGATGCGTAATTTCATTATAAAAAGCTTAGATTTTTGTCTTGACAACTGAACCACTATATGTATAATAGGAATTGAAGTTAAATTAGATGCTAAAAATTTGTAATTAAGAAGGAGGGATTCGTCATGTTGGTATTCCAAATGCGTAATGTAGATAAAACATCTACTGTTTTGAAACAGACTAAAAACAGTGATTACACAGATAAATAAATACGTTAGATTAATTCCTACCAGTGACTAATCTTATGACTTTTTAAACAGATAACTAAAATTACAAACAAATCGTTTAACTTCTGTATTTATTTATAGATGTAATCACTTCAGGAGTGATTACATGAACAAAAATATAAAATATTCTCAAAACTTTTTAACGAGTGAAAAAGTACTCAACCAAATAATAAAACAATTGAATTTAAAAGAAACCGATACCGTTTACGAAATTGGAACAGGTAAAGGGCATTTAACGACGAAACTGGCTAAAATAAGTAAACAGGTAACGTCTATTGAATTAGACAGTCATCTATTCAACTTATCGTCAGAAAAATTAAAACTGAATACTCGTGTCACTTTAATTCACCAAGATATTCTACAGTTTCAATTCCCTAACAAACAGAGGTATAAAATTGTTGGGAGTATTCCTTACCATTTAAGCACACAAATTATTAAAAAAGTGGTTTTTGAAAGCCATGCGTCTGACATCTATCTGATTGTTGAAGAAGGATTCTACAAGCGTACCTTGGATATTCACCGAACACTAGGGTTGCTCTTGCACACTCAAGTCTCGATTCAGCAATTGCTTAAGCTGCCAGCGGAATGCTTTCATCCTAAACCAAAAGTAAACAGTGTCTTAATAAAACTTACCCGCCATACCACAGATGTTCCAGATAAATATTGGAAGCTATATACGTACTTTGTTTCAAAATGGGTCAATCGAGAATATCGTCAACTGTTTACTAAAAATCAGTTTCATCAAGCAATGAAACACGCCAAAGTAAACAATTTAAGTACCGTTACTTATGAGCAAGTATTGTCTATTTTTAATAGTTATCTATTATTTAACGGGAGGAAATAATTCTATGAGTCGCTTTTGTAAATTTGGAAAGTTACACGTTACTAAAGGGAATGTAGATAAATTATTAGGTATACTACTGACAGCTTCCAAGGAGCTAAAGCGCTCGGGACCCCATTAAGTATTTTTAAAAGCATGGTCGCAAGTTTCACTAGCAGCCATGCTTTTATTGAATCATTGTAGGACATTTTAAAGATAATTGCCCACTTTAAAATTAAACATGTGCTTAGAATCGTTCTAGGCAACACCAATAACAATCACTAATCACAAGTGATTTGTGATTAATTACTCATATGATCCGAGCACAAATGTGGAGACGGGGACCACACGCCCAGAGCTCCTTCCAGCCGATTTCTGTCACACGAGGGATTTTTGGCAGAACTCGTCAAGCTATTGGCCAGCGTTTGGTCAGCTTCCGGTACTTACCCGCATGATGCCCCAGTAGATAATCGGCGATGTCCGCAATCCGCGCGGTCAATGGCCGATACCAGGGGAGACGCAAATGGACGAAATCGTCTGCGCAAACACCGCATTCCGCTACTGGCGCTGCCCACCGCAGGTGCGCGATCTCTACCCGCGCCTACCAATCTCCGAAGAAGGCTGGCGAGCTCTGTCCCAATCGCCCTTTGTAGTCGACGTCCTCAAGACGCCAGTCATCACAGCAGCATCAACACGAAGCAACCTGCATTCCGAGACAAGGCGGACCATCCGATGGAACAGCGCCTATACAGAGAAGGTTTCCATCGACACGGGTATGGGCTTTAGCGTCACTGACCCTCTTAACACGCTATTCACCATGACTCGAAACGTTTCTTCATGCGATCTCGTTCTGGCTATGTACGAGTTTTGCGGATGGTTCTCTGTTTTTAAACCATCGGCCGCTGTCGACATGGCACTTGAACAGGCAAATTCAGAAGAAGAGCATTACACCACAGCGAGTCTGTTTGAACTAGACGAAACCCAAGACGAGGCCCCGTGGAAGCGAGTCTATGCTCGGGTGCACCAGAAGGACAGCGAGAATAATCAAAGTGGACAGCAGGATGATGGATCAGGAAATAAAGCTAACGGTAGGGGCACATCGCTCTGGATGAGAAAGCCTCTAATTGAAATAGAAGAACTTCGCAAATTTGCAGCGAAGGTTAAGGGCGAGATGTGGGGAAAGCAATTCTACGAAGCCACGAAGTAGGTAATGGGTATTGCGGCATCCCCGCTAGAAGTTGCTGGAATCATGTTGCTAAGTCATCCGAGGCGTGCCGGCGGAGCGGAGTTTAAGAACATATACGTCAACGACTTAACACCGCTGTCGAATTCAGCTCGGAAAATCGCAGGTCAGAAAATCTGTTACGGCGATATCGTCATCGTAAACCCAATAATAATGAAAGCTGTGATTATCGAACTTCAGGGAGAGGTTATCCATGGTTCAGGCGCCGTGCTGGACCACGATGCCGCACGAATGACAGCATTACAAAGCATGGGATACGACGTATTTCTTGTAACCCATGACATGCTCAATGATCACTATCAGCTTGATGCCATCATTCACAGTGTGTGTGAGCGATTGGAGTTGCGCTACAAACCAAAAACCGAGGCGATGAGATGCGCTGAGACCAGATTGCGAGCCAACGTTCTGTGCAATTGGCTTGGTATTGGTAAGTAATAATGTTCAAGTGAGCATTATTACTACTTTATATGCTGCAGTAATTAAGTGCCATTTTAAAACCACGCCGGTTTACTACGTTGGATTGGGGGTAGCTGAGCACACCGAATTCGTCGCTCGTAAAACCGCAGGTAGAATGCCTGCCCGTTTTGCGAATGTAGGCGTGTGGTCGGAAATCCGGGAATCGTCGTAGTAAACCGGTCCGTTTATGAAGCGACCAGCTGGCGCGAGCTGCGCACGGTTCAGTAAATTGACCCGGAGGCGCGGAGAGGGGCTCAGACGAAACCCTCCCGCGGAAGCACCGCGGATTGCTTTGTTCTGGCCGGCGGCACCTGGGGCGCGCCCCGCGGGCTATTTCGGGCATCGTGTGTCCCTTCGGCCCCGCGCCGTTCCACGCACCGTAAAATCTTTTCCAAAATTGTCCTTGCATCGGCGGGGGAGTTCCCGTATAGTGCTTTCTCGCACGGGGGCGTAGCTCAGCTGGGAGAGCGCTTGACTGGCAGTCAAGAGGTCAGGGGTTCGATCCCCCTCGTCTCCACCCGAGCATTGAATGAGGCTCCAACGCAAGTTGGGGCCTTTTTTCATATCTATCGATTTACGCCATGTGTTGACTGGGCAGCATCTTGGCGACATACCCATTGTTAATTACGAATATGAATGTTAATAACTTTACGTTTCTGGATAGCAAACCTAGTCTGCAGCGCCAATAACAAAGAGACCGGGCGTAATGCCCAGCCTCGAAATACTCTGGTGGGCCCTCCGGGATTCGAACCCAGAACCCAGGGATTATGAGTCCCCTGCGCTGACCGTTGCGCCAAGAGCCCTTATGAACGGTGAATGCAATTCTAGCAAAGGCAACTCAGGCCTAATTTCTTCGCTTCACGTCGTGAAATACTACCATGCACGAGCAAGTCGCACAACGCAAGATCAAGTTCGATGCTAAACAACAGCTAATCTAGGCCCGTCGCAGATAAGAAGTGTTTTATAAAAAGTTAAGGCCTTAAATTCAGGGCTTCAAGACATTTCAGCGTGAAATCAACCTGATGCCATTTCAAAACCATGCTGGTTTACTACGACGGATCGGCGACCTTCGACCACCGCGTGTTCTCAGTTTGCAAAACAGCAGGTAGAGAGTCCGACGGTTAACGAAAAGACGTGCGTGGTCGAACATTCCAGATTCATCGTAGTAAACCGGCATAGTTCTGAGGCGCGGATGAGGGACGGTTCGCAATCGGACCCGATAATGGGACTGGCGACGCATAGGAAATCCGGTTGCGCGGGGAGGGTCGCGTTCCGCGCGCCAAGTCGGCCGGCGTAGGGGCCGTGCGGGGGCCAGGCGCTCCGCAGGCTGGCCCGGCCCCGCGGGACTCCGGCGCCCGCCCCCCGGAAAGTTTTTCCAAAATTGTCCTTGCATCGCCGTCCGAGTTCCCGTATAGTACTTTTTCGCACGGGGGCGTAGCTCAGCTGGGAGAGCGCTTGACTGGCAGTCAAGAGGTCAGGGGTTCGATCCCCCTCGTCTCCACCCGAGCATTGAATGAGGCTCCAACGCAAGTTGGGGCCTTTTTTCATATTGGCACACAAGGTCAAAGGCGGCACCATGATCCTCCTGGTCGACAAGATCGAAAAAAGCTTCGGCGCACGCGTCCTCTTTAGCGGCGCGTCCTTCCAGATCAACCCCGGCGAGCGCTTCGCGCTCGTGGGCCCCAACGGCGCCGGCAAAACCACCATGCTCAAAATCATCATGGGCATCGACAGTCCCGACTCCGGCCAGGTCCAGTACGCAAAGGACTGCCAGGTGGGCTACCTAGAGCAGGAAACTAATCTGGAACAAAAGGACACCACCATCCTCGCTGAGGTCATGGCCGCCGCCAAGGAAATCCGCCGCATGGGCGAGCGCGCCAACGAGCTGCAGGCCCAGATCACTGAGCTCTCCGAACAGGGCAAGGACGTTGACGCGCTCCTTAACGAGTACGGCCAGGTCCAGGACCGCTTTGAGCACCTGGGCGGCTACGAGCTCGAGAGCAACGCCCGCAAGATCCTGTCCGGCCTTGGCTTTAAGGTCACCGACTTTGAGCGCCCGTGCTCCGAGTTCTCGGGCGGCTGGCAGATGCGCATCGCGCTGGCCAAGCTCTTCCTGCGTCACCCCGACCTGCTGCTTCTGGACGAGCCCACCAACCACCTGGACCTCGAAAGCGTCCAGTGGCTGCGCGGCTTTATCGCCAACTACGATGGCGCCGTGCTCATCGTCAGCCACGACCGCGCTTTCATGGACGCCTGCGTCGACCATGTCGCCGCTCTCGAAAACCGCCGCGTGACCACCTACACCGGCAACTACAGTAGCTACCTCAAGCAGCGCGAGGACAACCTGGAGCAGATGCGCGCCAAGCGCGCCGCCCAGGAGCGCGACATCGCCCATATGCAGGTCTTCGTTGACAAGTTCCGCTACAAGCCCACCAAGGCTGCCCAGGCTCAGGAGCGCATCCGCAAGATCGAGCAGATCAAAAAGGAGCTTGTCATCCTACCCGAGGGCCACAAGCACATCGACTTTAAGTTCCCCGACCCGCCGCGCTCCGGCGACATGGTCGTGGGGCTCGAGGGCGTGGCCAAGTCCTACGGCAACAAGCACATCTACAGCGACATCGAGCTCAAGCTCTACCGCGGCGAGCACGTGGCACTCGTCGGCCCCAACGGCGCCGGCAAGTCCACGCTCATGAAGATCATCGCCGGACTGGAGCCGCCCACCACCGGCACCCGGGACCTGGGCACCAACGTAGGCGTAGCCTACTACGCCCAGCACGCACTCGAGGGCATGACCGAGTCCAATACCGTCCTGCAAGAGATTGACACCGTCACGCCCAAGTGGACCGTGCCGCAGCAGCGCAGCCTGCTGGGCGCCTTCCTGTTTAGCGACAACGACGCAATCGAAAAGCAGGTACGCGTCCTCTCCGGCGGCGAAAAGGCGCGTCTGGCGCTCGCCAAGATGCTCGTGGCTCCCGAGGCGCTCCTGTGCCTGGACGAGCCCACCAACCACCTGGACATCGACTCGGTGGACATGCTCGAGAACGCCCTGCAAAACTTCCCCGGCACCATCGTGTTGATCAGCCACGACGAGCACCTGGTGCGCGCCGTGGCCAACCGCATCATCGACATCCGCGACGGCAAGGTCACTGTCTACGACGGCGACTACGACTACTACCTCTACAAGCGCGAGGATCTCGCGGCCCGCGCCGCCGCCGAGGCGGCGGGGGAGAGCGCGCCCGCCGCGGCCAAGTCCACCAAAGCCAGCGCCGCCCAGGCCGACACCCCCGCCGCGGCGCCTAAGCCTGCCGAGGGCAAAAAGACCAAGGAACAAAAGCGCGCCGAGGCCCAGGCCCGCGCCGCGCTCAACAAAAAGCTCAAGGGCGTACGCAACCAGCTCAAGAAGATCGAGGCGGAGCTCGACAAAAAGCGCGCCCGCTATGACGAGCTTATGGAATTGATGGCAAGCGAAGAACTTTATGCCGATCAGGATAAGTTCAACGCCGCGCTCGTGGAATATAACGGGCTTAAGCAAGAGCTGCCCAAGCTCGAGGACGAATGGCTCGAGCTTTCCACCCAGATCGAAGAGGAGACCGCGCGTGAACTCTCGTAAAGCCGCCGCCGTGACGATGAGCATCATCGCCATCGCGTGCCGCATCTGCGGCATCTTTATGAGCGCGATGACCGTGCTGTTGTGCTTTAGCGGCCTGACCGCCAAGCTACAGATTGTGGGCTTCGTCGTTGAGCTTTCTCGCGCACTGCCGAGCGCCATCGCCGGCTACGGCGTCATCACCTCACCCTTTGGCGGCGTGTTCCGCTTGGATTACGCTATCGTGGCCGTCATTTTGTTTGTGGCCGATTACCTGCTCACGCGCGCCTCGCGCCGCGTCCGCTAGGGGAGCGCCATGTCCAGCAGCTACCTCATGAACCTGCTCGCCAGCGCTGTCGCCGTCATCGTGGGTATTGTCATCCACGAGAGCGCGCACGCCGCCGCGGCCTGGGCGCTCGGCGACAAGACGGCGCGTTCGCGCGGTCGCGTGTCGCTCAATCCGCTCAACCATATCGACCCGTTTGGCACCATTATCCTTCCGCTGCTCATGCTTGCCGCCGGCGGCCCGGTGTTCGCCTTCGCCAAGCCCGTGCCCGTCTACCTCAACAACCTCAAGCACCCCAAGCGCGACGAGGTCCTGGTGAGCGCGGCCGGCCCCGCATCGAACATCGCCCTCGCGTGCCTCGCGGCCGCTCTCATGCACGCAGCGTACGGCAGCCTCTACGCCAGCATGTCCTTTGCCGTGGCGTCCCAAATCATGAACTTCTGCGCCACCTTTATCGTGGTCAACCTGTCGATTGCGTTCTTTAACCTCATTCCGATTCCGCCGCTTGACGGCTCGTCAATCATCGTGCCGTTCCTCAAAGGTAAGGCGCTCTCCAACTACTACCAGCTGCAGCAATACGCCATGCCCATACTCATCATCGTGCTGTATCTGCTGCCTATGTGGACAGGCATCGATGTGATCGGCCGCTATTTCGACGTTACCGTGTATCCGCTGGCTGAGCGGCTGCTCGACTTCGCAATCGCCTGCATCTAGGGTAAACTTACAGGTCGACCGCGCAAAACGGTCGCAACATGCACCCAAACCGCGCCGCGAAGGCGCCGTCAAAGGAGGTCGAAGATGTCGTATCGCGTGTCGACGCAGGTCTACAGCGGACCGTTCGACCTGCTGCTGCAGCTGGTAACCCGTCAAAAAGTAGATATCGGCGCCATCTCAATCAGCGAGGTGGCCGAGCAATACCTTGCCGAGGCCGAGCGCATCGAGGCGCTGGACCTGGACGTGGCGAGCGACTTTTTGCTGGTCGCGGCAACCCTTTTGGACATTAAGGCCGCCTCGCTGGTGCCGCAGGAGGCCCCGCGCAAAGCCGACGACGATGACGAGTTCGACGAAGATCTCGAGGAGCTCAGCGCGCTCGACGGCGACGCCCTGCGCGAAGTCCTGATTCAGCGCCTGATTGCCTACAAACAGTTTAAGGGCGCAGCGGCGGCTCTCGGTGCGCGCATGCAGGCCGAAAGCCGCATGCATCCGCGCGTGGCCGGCCCCGACCCGGAGTTTTTGGGCCTTATGCCCGACTACCTGGCTGGCATCACGCTGCGCGGTCTCGCCGTCATCTGTGCCGACCTGGATGGCAAGCGCCAGACCTTCCTGCTGGAGGCCGAGCATGTGGCGCCGCATCGCGTGCCGCTTGACCTGACGGTGGCCTCAGTCGACCGCTTTACCATGGCGCACCAAACCTGCACCTTCCGCGAGCTACTGGACGGCGATGCCACCACCGAGCAGCTCGTCGTCACCTTCCTAGCTATGCTTGAGCTCGCCAAGCGCGGCTCGCTCACGATGAGCCAGGACGAGATCTTTGGAACCATCCGCATCAACCGCGTCGAGGGCGCCGAGGCCTACGTGCCTGGCGAGGGCCCCGAGCTCACCGAATAGGAGCCGCAACCATGTCAACCCTTTCCACGCTGGAGGCAAACAGCCTCAAAGGCGCCCTCGAGGCGCTGCTGCTGGTGTCGAGCGACCCGGTGAGTGCGCCCGCGCTGGCCGGCGCACTGGATATCGCCCCAGGCGAGTGCGCGTCGCTTTTGGCCGAGCTCAAGGTTGAGTACGAGGAGGCCAACCGCGGCTTTCAGTTGCGCGAGGTCGCCGGCGGTTGGCGCCTGTTCACGCACCCCGCCTACCACGACGTGGTCGAGGCCTATGTGTTGAGCTGGGACACACAAAAACTGTCGCAGGCGGCGCTCGAGACCCTGGCCGTCATCGCCTACCACCAGCCCGTCACGCGCGAGGTGGTCAAGGGCATCCGCGGCGTCAACTCCGACGGCGTCATCGCGTCGCTCGTGGACAAGGGTCTGGTGCGCGAGCTCGGTCGCGACCCCGAGCGCGGTCAGGCCATCATCTACGGCACGACCAACGCTTTCTTGGAAAAGTTCGGCCTGCGCTCCACCCGTGACTTGCCCGATCTGGAACAGTTTGCCCCCGACGAGCAGTCCCGCCAGTTTATCCGCGAGCGCCTGAGCGGCCGCAGTATTCAGTCCACGCTCGAGGAGCAGGCCGAGGACCTGGACGAAGAGCGCGAACTGCTCGATACCGATGTTGAAGATGTTGAGGCAGTCGAGGACTTGGAGACCCTGGTCGTCGACGAGACCTCGGAGGATTTGCATGACGAGGACTAACGAAGTAGGGGAGACGCGCACCGCCGGCGTCGCGGGCGCGCCCGCGACCGATGCCCAGCCCGTCTACCCACACACGATGCGCCTACAGCGCTTTTTAGCGCGCGCGGGCGTGGCGAGCCGCCGCGGCTCGGAGGACCTGATGACCGCCGGCCGCGTGACCGTCAACGGCCAGGTCGCGACCGAACTGGGCACCAAGGTCGACGTCGATCGCGACCATATCGAGGTCGACGGCATGCCTGTTAAGCTCAACCAGGGCGCCGTGTACCTGATGCTCTACAAGCCGACCGGCTACCTCACCACCATGAGCGATCCGCAGGAGCGCCCCTGCGTGGCCGACCTGGTCCCGCGCGACCGCTTTCCGGGGCTCTTCCCGGTGGGTCGCCTTGACCGCGACACCACGGGCCTTTTGCTCTTTACCACCGACGGCGACCTGTCGCAGGATCTGCTGCACCCTAGCAAGCACGTCTACAAGACCTACCAGGCGCTCGTGGATGGCCACCTGACCGATCGCGACTTGGAGCCACTCCGTCGCGGCATCGAGCTCGACGACGGCCTATGCCAGCCGGCGATCTGCCGCGTCATCAACGCGCGCGAGGCCGAGGCCGTGGCTCCGCAAGGCGTAAAGCCCGGCACCACCGCCGTGGAGGTCATCATCCGCGAGGGCCGCAAGAACCAGGTCAAGCGCATGCTGAGCAAGATCCACCATCCGGTGATCCGTCTGCACCGCTGTAACTTTGCCGGCCTGGAGCTCAAGGACGTGGCCAAGGGCTCGTGGCGCGAGCTCACCGACCGCGAGGTGCAGATCCTCAAGGCCGGAGGCATCCCGCCTAAGCAGGCCGCCTCCAAGCGCGCCGCCGCGCCCGCGACCAACACCGCAAGCCGCACGCGCCATCACGGCAGCCACGGCTCCGCGCCCAAGCGCAACACCTACCGCGAGCGCTACACGAGCTAACCAGTCCGCCAAGCCCTAGCGTCCGCGTCCCATACCAGCACGTCAACCACCGAAAGGAAGCATTGCATGATCGTCGCCATCGACGGCCCCGCCGGATCCGGCAAGTCCACCATCGCCAAGGAGATCGCCCGCCAGCTGGGCTTTAACAAACTCGACACGGGCGCCATGTATCGCGCCGTCACCTTCGCCGCGCTCGACCGCGGCATCGACCTGGACGACGAGGCGGCCATCGACGCCCTCGCCGAGCAGATCGAGATTCGCTTTACCAACGGCATCGGCGAGGACACGCGTCTGACCATTGACGGCCAGGACGCATCGGCTGCCATCCGCACCCCGCAGGTGGACGCCAACGTGTCAAAGGTCTCGGCCTATCTGGGTGTGCGCGCCGCAATGCTCATCCACCAGCGCCGTGCCGCCGAGGATCGCGATATCGTCGCCGAGGGTCGCGACATCGGCACCGTCGTGTTCCCCAACGCGCAGGTCAAGGTCTTCCTGACCGCCGACCCGCGCGAGCGCGCCCGTCGTCGCGTGCTGCAACGCCACCAAAACGACGCTCAGCCGCTCAGCACAGAGCAGCTCGAGACCGAGGTCGACGAAACCCTCGACGCCCTCAAGCAGCGCGACAAACTCGACAGCAGCCGCGAGGTCGCACCGCTCGTGCCCGCCGAGGACGCCGTGCACGTCGACTCCACCGCCCACACCATCGACGAGGTCGTCTCGATAATCGAGGACCTCATCAACCAAAGGAGGTAGCCCATGCGCCTGTTTAAGCAGACGCCCGAGGATTACTACAACGCCCCCTACGCCGAGTTCCCGGCGCTCATCCGCGGCACCGTCGTCGTAGTCATGGCCATCCTTTGGGCCTTCTCCAAGCTCATGTGGCGTTGGAAGGTCGAGGACGCTGACCTGCTGTTTGAGCGCCAGGAAGGCCGCGGCAGCGTGGTCATCTGCAACCACACCTCGATGGCCGAGTTGCTGGCCGTGGAGACGGCACTGTTCTTTGGCGGCCGCCGTGTGCGCCCCATCTTTAAGTCCGAGTTCGCCAAGAGCAAGATCGTGCGCTGGGCCTTTAGCCGCGTGGGCGGCATTCCCGTCGAGCGTGGCACCGCCGACATGAAGTGCCTGCGCGCCGCACAGCATGCACTGCAGCGCGGTGAGGACGTCCTGATCTTCCCCGAGGGCACGCGCATCCGCTCGCGCGAGATCAAGCCCGAGGTCCACGGCGGCTTTGCGCTTATCGCCCAGATGGGCAAGGCGCCCGTCAACCCACTCGCCATTTGTGGCTGGTCCGACATTACGCCTAAGGGCAAAAAGCTCATGCGCCCCAAAAAGTGCTGGATCCGCGCCGGCAAGGCCATCTCGCTATCCGATGCTCCGGCCGAGCTCAAGCGCAAGGAGCGCCTGGCTTGGTTTGAGTCCGAGGCCATGGGCCGCGTCTACGCCATGCGCGACGACCTGTGCGCCGAGCACCCGGGCAGGTTCTAGCCATGGGTGAGAACGTCATGAATACCGCTGCGGCCGCCGCTGAGGAGGTCGTCCCCACCATCGAGATCGCTGCCCACGCGGGCACCTGCTACGGCGTACAGCGCGCGCTCGACATGGCGCTGGCCGCCGTGCCGCAGGCAGACGAGAGCACTCAGGTCCACACACTGGGTCCGCTCATCCATAACCCCATTGTGGTACGCGAGCTCGCCGAGGCAGGCGTTGGTCTGGCCGATACCCTGGACGATGCCGCAGCGGGCACCGTGATCATCCGCGCGCACGGCGTGGTGCCGCAGGTGATCGATGCCGCACGCGAGCGTGGTCTCGACGTGGTCGACGCCACCTGCCCCTACGTGAAGAAAGTCCACGTGGCGGCCGAGCGCCTGGTGCGCGAGGGCTACCGCGTGATTGTCGTGGGCGAGCCGGGCCACCCCGAGGTCGAGGGCATTCTGGGCCACGCCGGCGATAACGCTCAGGTCGTGAGCTGTGCCGCCGACGCCGACGAGCTGTCGCTCAAGGGCAAGGTGGGTCTGGTTGTGCAGACCACCCAGACCGCGCAGAACCTGGCCGAGGTTGTGGCCTCCATCACCCCACGCGTGCAGGAACTGCGCGTGATCAACACCATTTGCGCAGCCACGAGCGAGCGCCAGCAGGCAGCCGCAACCCTCGCCAACCGCTGTGATTGCATGGTCGTCGTAGGCGGCAAAAATTCGGGCAACACGCGCCGCCTGGCGCAGATTTGTGCCGATGCCTGCGAGCACACGCACCACATCGAGGAGGCTTCCGAGCTTGAGGCCGCATGGTTTGCCAACGCGCGCCACATCGGCATCACTGCCGGAGCCTCTACCCCGCAAGAACACATCGAACGCGCCGTTGCGCGCATCAAGGAGCTTTGCCGCTAATCATGGACCAGACCGTACCCGCATACGCCGCCGAGGTGGCCGATTACGGGCGCAGCCGCGACCCCGAGCCGGGTGAGGGCGCGCTCGTTAAGAACGTGCGTCCCGAATCGCCCGCATGGGATGTGGGTATCGAGCCGGGCATGCGCGTGCTCACGGTCAACGGCGAGCAGCTCACCGACATGATCGTATGGCTTTGGGAAGCCGACGACGACACCGTCGAGTTGGAGGTTTTCGACCCGCGCGACGGCACCGTCACCCCCGTGGAGCTCGACCGTTTTCCCGGCGAGGACTGGGGCCTAGAGTTCGACGGCCCCATCTTTGACGGCATGCGTACCTGCGTTAACGCCTGCGTGTTCTGTTTTATGACCATGCTGCCCAAGGGCGGCCGCTCCACGCTCTATATTCGCGACGACGACTATCGCCTGAGCTTTTTACAGGGCAACTTTGTCACGCTCACGAACCTTTCCGACGAGGACGTGCAAAACGTCATCGACCGCAACATGAGTCCGATGAACGTGTCGGTCCACGCCGTGAGCCCTGATGTCCGCCGCCGTATGATGGGCCGCAACGCCCAGCGCGGCATGGATGTGCTCGAGACCATCATGGCCGCTGGCATTGAGATCCATGCGCAGATCGTGCTGTGCCCCGGTATGAACGACGGCGAGGAGCTGGAAAAGACGCTACGCTTTTGCGAGGAGCACGAGCAAATCACCAGCCTGGGCATTGTGCCGCTCGGTTTTACCAAGCACCAGAACCGCTTTAGCTGGTCCTACAGCGACAAGCCCGAGCTCGCACGCGAAACCATTGCCATGATCCGGCCTTTCCAGGACCGTGCCTTCGAGCGCTTTGGCCGCCACACCTTCCAAATGAGCGACGAGTTCTATCTGGACGCCGGCATCGAGCCGCCCGAGGCAGACTTTTACGACGGCTACCCGCAGTACTATGACGGCATCGGCATGATCCGCTCCTATCTGGACGAGACCGACAACGTGCTCGCCGCCGATGCCGAGCGCCTGACCCGCGTTCGCGAGGGAATCGCCGCCCGTGACCAGCGCCTCCTGTGCCTTTCCGGTGCCAGCGCGCGCGATACCGTGGCGCGCTTTGTGGAATCGCCGCACGGCCTCGCCGGCACCGTCACAGCCATCAAAAACCGCTACTTTGGCGGCAACGTGGACGTGACCGGACTCATCGTCGCGAGCGATATCCTGGAGCAGCTGCCGCAGGACCTGTCGGGGGTTATGCTCTTTGTGCCTAAGCTCATGTTCAACGCTGACGGCATGACGCTTGACGAGTATCATCGTGACGATTTACTCGCAAGCCTTACCAGTCGCGGCGCCGAGGTTCATGTGGTGTCAACCATGCCGCATGAGCTGCTCGATACCCTGGAGCACATCCTTGGCATTGTGCCTGCCGACTCTACTAATTCCGCTGACCCTACCCATTAAAGGAGAGCAGATGAAACCTATCGTCGCCGTCGTCGGTCGCCCCAACGTGGGCAAGTCCACGCTCGTTAACCGCCTGGCCCAGACCTCGGACGCCATCGTCCACGAGTCCCGCGGCGTCACGCGCGACCGCTCGTATCACACGGCCGATTGGAACGGCCGCGAGTTCACCATCGTCGACACGGGCGGTATCGAGCCGCTCAAGAGCGACGACGTCTTTGCCACGTCCATCCGCGACCAGGCGCTCGCCGCCGCCGAGGAAGCGGCCGTCATCCTGTTTGTGGTCGACGGCCGCACCGGCGTCACCGAGGAGGACGAGTCGGTCGCCCGCATGCTCAAGCGCTCGGACAAGCCGGTCTTTCTGCTGGTGAACAAGCTCGATAACCCCGATCGCGAGAACGACAACATCTGGGAGTTCTATTCGCTCGGAATCGGTGAGCCCACGCCGCTCTCGGCCCTACACGGCCATGGCACGGGCGACCTGCTCGATGACATCGTGGCTCTGCTCCCCGAGGAAGAGGACGAGGTCGCCGACGAGTTCCCCGACGCCCTGAACGTCGCCATCATCGGCCGCCCCAATGCCGGTAAGTCTTCGCTGTTCAACCGCATTCTGGGCGCCGACCGCTCTATCGTGTCCAACATTGCCGGCACGACGCGCGACGCCATCGATACCGTCGTCGAGCGCGATGGCAAACATTACCGCATGGTCGACACCGCGGGTATTCGCAAGAAGAGCACCGTGTACGAGAACATCGAGTACTACTCCATGGTCCGCGGCCTGCGCGCCATCGACCGCGCCGACGTGGCACTGCTCGTCGTCGACGCCTCCGTGGGCGTTACCGAGCAGGACCAGAAGGTCATGGGCTTGGCCATTGAGCGCGGCTGCGCCATCGTCGTGCTGCTCAACAAGTGGGATCTGCTCGACGACGACCGCAAGCGCGAGGCCTGCATGGAAACCGTCGACCGCCGTCTGGGCGTCATGGCTCCCTGGGCCCAGTACCTGCGCATCTCGGCCCTCACCGGCCGCAGCGTCGAGAAGATCTGGGCGATGGTCGACGCCGCCGAGAAAACGCGCTCGCAAAAGATCTCCACCTCGCGCCTCAACACGTTCCTCACCGACCTGCGCGAGTTTGGCCACACCGTGGTGGACGGCAAGCGCCGCCTGCGCATGCACTACGTGACCCAGACGGGCGTCAACCCGCCGACGTTTACGTTCTTCGTCAACCACAGCGACCTGGTCAACGACACCTACCAGCGCTATGTCGAAAACCGCATGCGCTCGACCTTCGACTTCGCCGGTACGCCCATTCGACTCTTCTTTAGGAAGAAGGAACAAAAGGATGCTTAATCCGATTCTGCTGACCGCCATTTGCGCCGTGGCCTCGTTCTTTATCGGAGCGATTCCGTTTGGCCTGATCCTGGGCCGCGTGTTTAACCACACGGACATTCGCAAGGCGGGCTCCGGCAACATCGGCACCACCAACGCGCTGCGCGTGGCCGGCCCCAAGGTGGCCGCGCTCACGCTGCTGCTCGACTGCCTTAAGGGCGCCATCTGCGTCCTTATCGCCCGTCCGCTCATCGCTGATCTGGGCTATGGTTTTCCGCCGAACATCTTGGCGCCTGGAGCCCCCGGCGACTGGATGCTCGGCGTCATTTGCCTCGCTGCCGTGTGGGGACACATCTTTTCTCCCTACCTCAACTTCCACGGCGGCAAGGGTATCGCAGTTGGTCTGGGCGTCATCCTCGCTTGGTACTGGCCTATTGGCCTGTCGCTGCTGGGCATGTTTATCGTGGCCGTCGCCATCACCAAGTACGTGTCAGTGGGCTCGCTTGCCGCCGCCATCGGTCTTCCTATCGCTGCCTGCGCGGTCTTTCCGTACAGCAGCCTGGGTCTCAAGTTTTGCATGGCGATGATCGGCATCACCGTGGTGTGGGCCCATCGCGCGAACATCAAAAAGCTCATGACCGGTAAGGAGTCCAAGCTCTCGTTTACCAAGCGCGTCACCGAGCCCGACGATAAGTAGGAGAGAGTCATGAATGTTGCGCTGATTGGCTCAGGCTCCTGGGGAACCGCCGTCGCCGGCCTTGCCGCCGCGCGCGCCGAGCGCGTGACCATGTGGGCCCACAGCGAGCAGACGGCCGCCGGCATTAACGGCGAGCACCGTAATCCCCGCTATCTGGTGGACTACGTGCTGCCGGAAAACGTTGTCGCCACGACGGGCTTGGCCCAGGCGCTCGACGGCGTCGAGGCCATCATCTTTGCCGTGCCTTCGACACACCTGCGCGACGTCTGCCACCAGGCGGCGCCGTTCATTGCGGACGAGACGCCGGTTCTGTGCCTCACCAAGGGCATCGAGCCCGAATCCGGCCTGCTCATGAGCGAGGTCATCGCCAGCGAGATCGGCAACGAGTCGCGTGTGGCGGCGCTCTCGGGCCCCAACCATGCCGAGGAGATCTGCCGCGGCGGACTTTCTGCCGCCGTCATCGCCAGTGAAGACCAGCAGGTGGGGGAGACCTTTAAGGAGCTGCTGCTTTCCACGGCCTTCCGCATCTACCTGTCGCAGGACATGACGGGCGTCGAGGTCTGCGGTGCCATGAAAAACGTCATCGCCATCGTGTGCGGCATCTCTGCCGGCTCGGGTGCGGGCGATAACACGCTCGCCCTCATCATGACGCGCGGCTTAGCCGAGATCAGCCGCCTGGTGCACGCCCGCGGCGGCCAGGCTATGACCTGCATGGGACTTGCCGGCATGGGTGACCTCATCGCCACCTGTACCTCGGAGCATTCGCGCAACCGTACCTTTGGCTACGAGTTTGCCCACGGCGTGTCGCTCGACGAGTACCAGGCACGCACGCATATGGTGGTGGAGGGCGCCGTCGCGGCCCGCAGCGTCAGCGAGCTCGCCCGTTCACTGGGCGTAGACATTCCGCTCACCTTTGCCGTGGAGCAAACGCTCTACAACGGTGTTACTTTGGATAGGGCGCTCGAGATTCTTACCGATCGCGTACCCTCCCAAGAGTTCTACGGACTCACCGACTAGCGCAGAAAGGCTTCTACCATGGGTTCCATCAAAATTGCTCCGTCCGTCCTCTCGGCCGACATGGCCAACCTCAAGGGCGAACTCGATAAGATCGCCGGTGCTGACTACGTGCACTTCGACGTCATGGACGGTCACTTTACCGGCAACCTGACTTTTGGCGTTGACATCCTTAAGGCCGTCAAGCGCTCCACCGATGTACCGGTCGACGCGCACCTCATGGTGTCGAACCCCGACGAGACAGTCGATTGGTACGCCGACGCCGGTGCCGACATGATCACCGTGCACTATGAGGCCTCCACGCACCTGCACCGCACGCTCACCCATCTGCAGCAGCGCGGCGTCAAGGCCGGCGTGGTACTCAACCCCGCAACGCCCGTCTGCGTGCTCGAGAGCATCATCGACGTTGTCGACATGGTGCTGCTCATGAGCGTGAACCCCGGCTTTGGCGGCCAGAGCTTTATCCCTGGTACTATTGCCAAACTGCACGAGCTTACGGCCATGTGTGAGCGCCACGGCGTTTCGCCCCTGATCGAGGTCGATGGCGGTATCTCTTCCAAGAACATCGCTGAGGTCGTCAAGGCCGGCGCCAACGTGCTCGTAGCCGGCTCTGCCGTATTTAAGTCCGAAGATCCCGCCGCCGAGGTTGCGCTGCTGCAGAAGCTGGGCAACGAAGCCACACAGGAGGCATAAACCCTTATGACCGCAGGTCAAAACCGCATACCCGTGAATCTTGACTATGCCGCCTCGACGCCCATGCGCGCCGAGGCGCGCCTTGCGCAGCGCGAATATGACGACAGCGAGCTTGCCGGCGTCAACCCCAACTCGCTGCACTCGCTTGGCCGCAAGGCCGCCGCACGCCTGGAAGTCGCCCGTCGCGAGATAGCCCGTAGCTTTGGCGCACGCGTTCGCCCGTCCGAGATCATCCTGACCAACGGCGGCACCGAGGCTAACCAGCTGGCGCTGCTCGGTCTTGCCGAGGGCGCTCGTCAGCGCGATCGCAAGCGCAATCGTGTCATCGTTTCAGCCATCGAGCACGATTCGATTCTGGACAACCTGCCGCTGCTGCGTGCCGCCGGCTTTACCGTCGACCTGGTGCAGCCCTGCCGCGCGGGCTACGTTGAGCCTGCCACGCTTGTCGAGCTGCTCGGCGACGACGTGGCGCTCGTGAGCATTATGGTCGCCAACAACGAGACCGGCGTGGTGCAGCCCATCCGCGAGCTGACCGCCGCCGCACATGCTTCCGGCGCCTTGTTTCATACCGATGCCATCCAGGGCTACTTGCATATTCCGCTCGATGTCACCGAGCTAGGCGTCGACGCCATGACCGTTGCCGCGCATAAGATCGGCGGCCCTGTGGCGTCCGGCGCGCTCTACGTTAAGAACCGCACGCCGCTGCGCCCCCGCATCTTTGGCGGCGGCCAGGAAGCCGGCCGTCGCGCCGGTACGCAGGATCTGCGCACGCAGCTGGCTTTTGCCGCTGCCGCTTCTGTGTTGCTGCCGAATGTGGACCGCGAGCGCGCGACGCTACAGGCCCTGTCCGATAAGCTCTACGCCACGCTTACAGCCCATCCGCGCATTCACGCCACGATAGGCGACTACGCGCAGGCCGATCGTCTGCCGGGTATGGTTTCGATCTACGTCGACGGCATGGACTCTGAGGAGCTCATCATCAAGCTCGACGCCGCCGGCTTTGAGGTTTCAGCCGGATCGGCCTGCTCGAGCGGTAGCATGGATCCCAGCCACGTTTTGAGCGCGATGGGCATCGGTCGCGAGCAGGCGCTGGGTGCCCTGCGCATCTCCTTCGATGACCGCGTGAACCCAGCTGACCTGGACGACTTTGCCCAGACGCTACTCTCGATCGTAGGCGCCGCATGATCGTCGCCGAGCTTGAGCGCGCGCTGCTGGCACGCTATCCCAAGACCGATGCCGAGAGTTGGGACCATGTAGGACTCTCCGTCGGCGACCCTGCCGCGGAGATTACCGGTGTTGCCTGCGCACTCGATGCGACCGAAGCCAATGTGCACCGCGCCCAGGAGGCCGGCGCCAACGTGCTGCTAACGCATCATCCCATCTATATCAAGGCGCCCGAGGCGTTTTGTCCGTCGGATTCCACACGCCCCCAATGCAGCGCGGCGCTCTACGAGGCAGCGCGTTGCGGCGTGAGCATTATCTCGCTCCACACCAATCTGGACCGTTCGCACGAAGCGCGCACCTGCCTGAGCGAGCTGCTGGTCGCCGCACCCGTGAGCTCACTGGAGCACGTGGACGACCCCGAGGCCACCGGCCTGGGCGCGCTTGCAACGCTCAACGACCCGTGCACACTGCGCGATCTTGCTACCCGTGCTGCCACGGCCTTCGGCAGCGACCCGCGTGTGTGGGGCGAAGCCGAGCACACATGCCGTACCGTCGCTATTTTGGGCGGCTCTCTCGGCGACTTTGGAGAGCTCGCCATCGCCGCGGGCGCAGATGTTGTCGTGACGGGCGAGGCGGGCTACCACGTGGCGCAGGACCTCGCTCTGCGCAGTCTGGGCGTCATCTTGCTCGGCCACGATCGCTCCGAGGAGCCGTTCGTGGATATCTTGATGAACTCTGCGGTTGACGCCGGGGTCGACCCCCGTCATGCGATTAAAATACTGAACCCTTGCCAATGGTGGACTGTGACAAAAGGAGAGAACTTATGAGCGCCGGCGCTACGCTACTCAAGCTGCAACAGATCGATTTGGAGCTCGCCCGCAACAAGAGCGAACTTGCCAATATGCCGGAGCTCAAGGAGCTCGCCTCAAAGCGCAAAACCTATGTAAAGCTTAAGTCCGAGATGACCAAACTCTATGCTCAGCGCAAGGACCTGGACATTGAGCTGGACGATCTCAACACCACCGAGATCCAGACCAACAACGCCATCGAAGCTGCCAAGAAGCGCCACGTCGACGGCTCTGACTACCGCGAGGTCCAGGATCTGGAAAATGAGCTCGCCACCCTGGCCAAGCGCCTGGACAAGATTGAGCACACCCGCAAGGATGTCGTTGTCGCCCACAAAGAGGCGCTCGACCGCGAGACCCGCGCGCAGGCCATCATCGCCAAGTTCGAGGAGGGCGTGAAGGCCGATACCAAGGCTGCCCGCGCCAAGGCTGCCGATCTGCAGGCTCAGATTGATGCCTCCACCAAGGAGCGCACCGCGCTTGCCGCCACGCTACCGACCGACGTGCTCACCGATTACGAGCGTCTGCTCAAGCAGTTCCGCGGCCTGGCCGTCGAGACCATCAAGGGCAACATCCCCACGGTCTGCCACACCGCGCTGCAGGCGTCATCCATGAGCGACCTCAACCACGACGGTAGTGAGATTACGCACTGCCCGTACTGCCACCGCCTGCTCGTGCTCCTCAGCAAGGAAGCCTAACGATGGCGGCGGCACCCAACAATTCAATGCAACTTGAGGGAAAAACGATCCTGCTGGGAATTACCGGCGGGATCGCCGCCTATAAGTCGTGCAATATCGTGCGCCTGCTGCAAAAGCGCGGCGCCCACGTCAAGGTCGTCATGAGCGAGCACGCCACGGAGTTCGTGGGGCCGCTCACCTTCCGCGCGCTCACCAATGAGCCCGTTGCCGTGGGCCTATTCGACGACCCCTCCGACCCCATCCACCATATCTCGCTGGCGCAGGAGCCCGACGTGGTGGTCGTGGCGCCCGCGACGGCCAACATCATAGCTAAGATGGCCAACGGCATCGCCGACGACCTCATCTCCACCACGCTGCTTGCCACGCCGCGCCCCATCGTGATCGCACCGGCCATGAACAATGGCATGTGGAAGGCACCGGCCACGCAGGCCAACATGGCCACGCTGCGCGAGCGCGGTGTCAATGTTGTGGGTCCGGGTAGCGGTTACCTTGCCTGCGGCGACGTGGACACGGGACGCATGAGCGAGCCCGAGGACGTCGTCGAGGCTGTCTGTGAGGTGCTCAACCCCGTGCCGCAAGACCTGACGGGCAAGCGCATCGTCATCACCGCCGGCCCCACGCACGAGCCGATCGACCCCGTGCGCTTCATTGGCAACCGTTCTTCGGGCAAGATGGGTATCGCCCTGGCGGGGGAGGCCGCACGTCGCGGTGCCGCCGTCACGCTCGTGCTGGGACCGACATCGCTCGACGTTCCCCGCGGTGTGGAGTGCGTGCACGTACAGACCGCCTCAGAAATGCTCAAGGCAGCGCTGAGCGCCTTCCAGACGGCCGACGCGGCCATTTGCGCCGCCGCCGTCGCCGACTACACGCCGGCGGCCCCGGCGGACCATAAGCTCAAAAAGGCCAACGAGCGCCTGGATCGAATCGAGCTCGTCGAGACCGTTGACATCTTGGCCGAACTTTCACGCCAAAAGGGCGATCGCCTCGTAATCGGCTTTGCAGCCGAGACTGATAACGTCGTCGAGTACGCCGAGCGCAAATTGACCCGCAAAGGCTGCGATGCCATTATCGCCAACGATGTCTCACGCGCCGATTCGGGCTTTGGAACCGACACCAACAAGGCTTGGATCGTGAGCATAGCGGGTACGCAAGAACTACCCGTACTAACAAAACCCCAGCTCGCAGATACAATTTTGGACTTGCTTCAAAATTTGTAAAAAAGTTCTTGCACAAGGACAAAGTTTCGGGTTAATATACTCCCTGTTGCGAGCGAGAGCAGAGCAACAAACAAAAGCTTCGGGACGTGGCGCAGCTTGGTAGCGCACTTGACTGGGGGTCAAGGGGTCGCTGGTTCGAATCCAGTCGTCCCGACCAGAAGTTTGCAGGTCAGGCACTTAGTGCCTGACCTTTTTTGTTTTAAGTAATTGCTTAATTTTCAGTAAGCAACAGGGTGCCAAAAATCTACCTACGCGATAATCGCCTTTTGCGGCTACTTGCGCGTTTTGCACGCGCTTGAGCCGATTTATTAACGCGATATGAATCTACATACGCGTAGCTGGTATACAGCCGAGTATTGGCTGTATTTATCGCGGCGATTTACACGGATATAGCGACTGTAACGAACAAGCGTGTCGCTGTATTTATTCCAGTAGTTCACTTGATCGGTGGACAAGTGGGCTGTTGCAACGAAACGGCAAGCGGGATGAACTCTATACGAGGGCGCAGCTGAGGTAATGGCGGGGGAGTGCGGCGGGCGCTCTGAGAGCCGCTGTACGACCCCATTTCTCCTCAAGCCGACTACCTGTGCCACGAACGATAAATTGTTCGAGTAATCGCCAAAAGAATAGCCCGCGCGGGATTGCACGGGCCTTACATCAGATCAAATTTGAGTTAGAAGCACCAAACGGGGCAGACGCAACGCCATCTCGTCGCGGCCTCGGCGAGCGACATATCGCAGTCGAGGTAGACATCGGGGAAGTCGTCAGATCCCCCACAGGGGGACCGCGATGGTGGCCACCGCGCCGCCCGAGGGGCCGTTGGCGAGCGAGACGGAGCCCCCGTGGGCGCTCGCGGCCTCGGAGGCGACGTGGAGGCCGAGCCCGTAGTGGCGGTCTCCGTCGCGCGAGGAGCGGGAGGAGTCGTCTGTGAAGAGGCGCTCGCAGCCGCGTTCGAGGGCGGCGGGAGAAAAGCCCGGTCCGTCGTCGGCGACCTCGATGACGAGGTACTCGCCCGCGACGTCGCAGGAGACAGCTACGCGCGAGCGTGCGTGCTCGGCGGCGTTGGCCACGAGGTTCGCGGCGGCTCGCGCCAGGGTGGTTCGGTCGAGTGGGGCCTTGGGCGCGCCCGCGACAGCGGGGCCCGTGGCCGCGTCGAGCGCCACGCCTCGCGCCCGGGCGATCTGGGCGGCCTCGGCGAGAACCTGCTCGCAGAGCTCGGCCGGCCGCATGGGGGTCCTCTCCGCCTCGCCGGACCCGCGCGAGGCCTCGATGAGCAGGCGCACGTAGCCGTCGAGCCTTTCGACACCGTCGGCTATGTCGCGCGCGGCGGCCGAGAGGTCGCCGTCATTCTCATCTTCCAGCTCCTCCGCCACGAAGTCGGCGTTGGCGCGCAGCACGGTGAGCGGCGTCTTGAGGTCGTGGGCGAGCGACGCCATCTGCTCGCGCTGCCCCCGCTCCGCGGCCCAGCGGGCCTCGAGCGACTCGGCGAGGGAGGCCCGCATGGCATCCATCGCGGCGAGGACGTCGTTCACCTCGCGCACGTTGGTGCTGCCGACCGCGAAGTCGAGCTCCCCCGCACCGACGCGCCCCGCCGTCTCCGCGAGCGGCGCCATCTTGCGCGAGATCACGCGGCTCGCGCGGCGCGCCACGAGCGCGAGCGCGAGCGCGCTTCCCGCCGTGGCGCCGACGAGCATGAGGCTCTGCGGGTTGGGAAGCAGGCCGGCGAGATCGCGCGAGACCCACTGCGGCAGGTACTCGCTGACGAGTGCGCAGGCCCCGCCGCCCTTGAGCGGGAACGCGGCGTAGGTGAGGCCCGAACCCCCGCCCTTGATCTCCACTGTGCCCGGATCCGCGGCGAGTGCAGTACGGGCCATTTCCGTCGCGTTCTCGAGCCGCGTGCTCTCGAGGTCTGTCATCAGCACGTTTCCGTCTTTGTCCAGGATGAGGTAGCGGTACGCCGTCGGCACGTCCTGCTGCCCGCAGACGCCGTCGCGTGCCAGGCCCTCCGCGACCTCGCGCGCATTGGCCGGCCCCCAACTTGCCTCGTAGACGAAGCCCGCGTTGATCGCCAAGGAGAGCACCATGAACGAGGCGAGCCACGCCGTGGCGACCGCCGCGAACGCGTAGGCGAAGTAGCGCGCGATGACGAAGGAGAGCGGCATGCCGCCGCGACCTCGCGCCCCGATCCTCAGAGCTGCCACTTGTACCCCATCCCCCAGACGGTCGCGATCGGATCGGCGCCGGCCTCGGAGAGTTTCCTCCGGGCGCGGCTGACCTGCATGGATATGGCCGCGTCGTCGGCGTCGCTCTCCCAGCCGAGTACCGCCTCGCGTATCTGCGCGCGGCTCATGACCTGCCCGGGGTGGCGGGCGAGGTACTCGCAGATGGCGTACTCGGTGGGCGTGAGCGGCACGGCCTTGTCGCCCACGGCGAGGCCGCGCGCCCCGAGGTCGATCCGCACCTCCCCGAAGGAGAGGGCGTGCGAGCGCGGTCGGCGCTCACGGCGAAGATGAGCCGCGACCTTGGCGCGCAGTTCCGCGGCCCCGAAGGGCTTGCGGACGTAGTCGTCGGCGCCCAGGCCGTAGGCGGCCACGGCATCTTCCTCGGCCACGCGCGCGGTCAGGAAGACGATGGGCCCGTCAAAGTCCGGGCGGATCTGCCGCACGAGCTCGAAGCCGTCGAGCCCCGGCATCATGACGTCGCAGAGCAGGAGGTCGAAGCGCGAGAGGTCCATCCCCGGGACCGCCGTCGGGTCCGCCGCCCTGACGACCTCATGGCCGTCGCGGCCGAGGACTCGCGCGAGCGCGTCGAGGATCGCCCGTTCATCATCCACTGCCAGTATCCTAGCCATGTTGACCTCCTGAAACTCTCGTCGGAATTGTACTAGCGCCGCACTCAGCGGTCCAGAGCCCTGCGCGCAGCGCCGACCCCCAGCCGGCGTCGAGCAGGGCATTCCCGCCCAGGACGAGCGCTGCGGAGAGGAGGACGAGCACAGCGGCGAGCGGCCTCCTACGCATCTGCCCTCCCGTCCTCGAAGCGACAGAACCAGGCGAGAAGGACGGCGTCGGCTGCCAGGGTGAGCACGAGGCCAGCGAGCGCAGTCGTGAGGAGTGGGCCCGCCGCGCGTGCGGCGTCGATGAAGGCCTCCACCCCGAGCGACCCCAGGCGCGCGGGCCAGGCGAGCGGCACCCAGCTCAGGGGCGTCGCCAGGGCACCGGTGAGCTCGCCGGTCATGAGACCGTGCGCAAGTCCGCCCACTGAGAAGAACGCGAGGAGCATCCCCGCCGCGCCGGCGCCGATGGTGGCGTTGCGGCCGAGGCGCAGGGCCACGCCGAGCCACAGCGCGTAGAGGGGCAGGCTGCCCAGCACGATGCCCGCCCACGCGGCCGCAAGCGGAGCGGGCCCGAGCGGCAGGCGCCCGGCAACGGCGAGCACGGCCCCGAACACGCCGAGCGCCACGGCCAGCGCGGCG
>NZ_QSJB01000024.1:22759-25145 GCF_003469285.1 Collinsella sp. AM31-2AC | reverse complement strand
GCGCGGTAGCGGGCCTCGGTGGCCTCCTTGGCCGGGCGCCACCAGGACTCGTTCTCCACGTACCAGTCGATGGTGGCCTTCAGGCCCTCGGCGAAGTCGGTGTGCGCCGGCCTCCAGGCGAGCTCGCGCTGGAGCTTGGTGGAGTCGATGGCGTAGCGGCGGTCGTGGCCGGGGCGGTCGGCGACCCAGTCGAAGTCCTCGGGGTCGCGTCCCATCGCCTCCAGGATCATGCGCAGGACCGTGATGTTGTTCTTCTCGCCGTCGGCGCCGATGAGGTAGGTCTCCCCCATCTCGCCCTTCGTGAGGATGTCCCAGACGGCCGAGGAGTGGTCCTCGGTGTGGATCCAGTCGCGGACGTTCTCGCCCTTTCCGTAGAGCTTGGGGCGCACGCCGTCGATTATGTTGGTGATCTGACGCGGGATGAACTTCTCCACGTGCTGGTAGGGGCCGTAGTTGTTGGAGCAGTTGGAGATCGTGGTGCGAAGCCCGTAGGTGCGGGCCCAGGCGCGCACGAGCATGTCGGAGGAAGCCTTGGTGCTCGAGTACGGCGAGGACGGGTGGTACGGCGTCTCCTCGGTGAACTTCGCCGGGTCGTCGAGCGCGAGGTCGCCGTAGACCTCGTCGGTGGAGACGTGGTGGTAGCGGATGCCGTACTTCCTCACGGCCTCCAGCAGGCGGAAGGTGCCCTCCACGTTGGTGCGCAGGAACGGCTCGGGGTCGGCGATGGAGTTGTCGTTGTGGGACTCCGCGGCGTAGTGCACGATGGCGTCGTGGCCTGGGACGATGCGGTCCAAAAGCTCGGCGTCGCAGATGTCGCCCACGACGAGCTCCACGCGGTCCGCGGGCAGCCCGGCGATGTTCTCGGGGTTGCCGGCGTAGGTCAGCTTGTCCAGGACGGTGACGTGTACCTCGGGGTGGTTCTTCACCACGTAGTGCACGAAGTTGCTGCCGATGAAGCCGCAGCCGCCCGTGACGATGATGTTCTTAGGTTCAAAAATCTCAGACATGAAAATCCAATCTGAAGCAAGTACAGCTTCTTTAGTATGCCGCAGGAAGTGACGCCGCGACACTATTCAACAAAACTATCGGACATTTCGGCATGCGATAAGAGCCATAACCTTCGCAGAATTACTTCCCCTACAAAACGCCTCCGGAATGCAGTCTTTGTCGTAGTGAAAAACCGAATCCCCAGTTATTTCACGTAAGTAATGTCCTGTTTTGGCGCCGACCGGGAAATAGCATAACGATGATTCCCACGATCTTGATAAACAGGGACGAAAGAATGGTATTTTCCGCTCGTCTTAATCTTGTAAATCTCATCCACGCTATACGGAAGATTAGGGAAATCAGCCCTTGAGATCAGCACGAAATAATTCGAGGAATACAGCACATGATGGGCAAACTCATCAGAATGAATCTCTTTTAAGCCCTCATCGACAAATACAATCGAGTCATGAACGGACGAAAGCTGGTTTCGCCAATCATAATCGGTCAGGGCGACACAGGGACAATCGCATTGCAAGGAAACACCCGACTGCTCGCCCGTTCGCATGTAGTCTGCGACCATGTCAAACAGTGTCGTCTTACCCGTGCCGCTATCGCCACGCACAATAGTGATGTTCCGCTTGATGGTAAATGTGTACTTGGTTCCCCTGCGGCGGGAAATCTTAACGAGATGCGAACCGTTCATAAGCAGCACCTACAGATACGGAATCGACTCGTGAATCAATTCGGCCATGTTGTGAACGATTCGGCCGCTATTCACGACTTTAATTTTAAAATCCTCGCGGCCAAAGTCCATCACATGATAGAGATTCACAACGAGCTTGCGGTCTTTCGCCATATCGAGAATCCACTTGGCACAGTTATCACCACAGGTAGAAGCGTTAAAAATATGCTTACGATCAAATCTCATAAGCAGCAGCGTTTTCACGCCACCAGAAAGCTGGAGTGGGGAAATGGACCCAAGCACAGGGCTTTCGATGAGGTTTTCGGAGACAACATCCGATCGATCGACATCTTTAATTATCGAGACTGCATAGGGATCCGTAATCCAAGAAGACCGGTAAGAGTTTTTGAAATATGTCGCTGTGTTGTAAATCGCTTCTGGCATATCGCCAAAGTAGACGCTTAACACATCCACTCCCAATCATATTGTCTTTATGGTCAACGTAATCATAACGAAAAGGGCCACCAGATAAACGGTGGCCCCTAAAAGAAAACAAGCCGGCGCTAATACTCGCGCGGGCTGTTGACGATCTCGCCGGCGGCGACCTTCTTCAGGTGCCGGCCGTAGACCGACTTGCCGTAGGCCTTCGCGGCCTCCTCCAGCCCGGCGGTCGTGATCCAGCCGTTCTCCCAGGCGATCTCCTCGGGCACGGACACG
>NZ_QSJB01000024.1:0-22749 GCF_003469285.1 Collinsella sp. AM31-2AC | reverse complement strand
GATCCAGCCGTTCTCCCAGGCGATCTCCTCGGGCACGGACACGGGCAGGTCCTGGGAGTGCTCCACGGCGCGGACGAACTCCGCGGCCTCGTGCAGGCTCTCCATGGTGCCGGTGTCCAGCCACGCGTAGCCGCGGCCGAGGGTGACGACGGACAGCGTCCCCTCCTCCAGGTACATCTGGTTGAGCGTGGTGATCTCGAGCTCGCCGCGGGCCGAGGGCCTGACCTCATGAGCCTTGGCGGCCACGTCGCCCGGGTAGAAGTACAGGCCGGTGACGGCGTAGGAGCTCTTGGGCTCTGAGGGCTTCTCCTCGATGGAGACGGCCCTCCCCTCGCCGTCGAACTCCACGACGCCGAAGCGCTCGGGGTCGTCCACGTGGTAGCCGAAGACCGTGGCGCGGCCCGACTCGGCGTTCTGGACGGCGCGCGTCAGGTGGCGCGACAGGCCGTTTCCGTAGAAGATGTTGTCGCCGAGCACGAGCGCGCACGGCTCGCCGGCGATGAACTCCTCGCCGATGGTGAAGGCCTGTGCGAGGCCGTCCGGCGAGGGCTGCTCGGCGTAGGAGAGGTTCACGCCGTAGCGCGAGCCGTCCCCGAGCAGGCGCCCGAAGTTGGGCAGGTCGGTCGGGGTGGAGATGACCAGGATGTCCCGGATGCCCGCCAGCATGAGGGTGGACAGCGGGTAGTAGATCATGGGCTTGTCGTAGACCGGCAGCAGCTGCTTGGAGGTCACGAGCGTGAGCGGGTACAGGCGCGTGCCGGACCCGCCGGCGAGGATGATGCCTTTCATATATTCCGTCCTCTACAATCGAAAATAGTTATAAATCGAGTGGTTAGTAAGAGTTTGATATTCTATTAAGTTAATCCTTCTCAATATTAACGAAAGAAGCAATTGATGAACAACCGCAAGGACACAACCCGTAGAGACGACATAACGAACGTAAGGGCCCTTGCAATATTCCTTGTAGTCCTAGGCCACAGCATTATTCTGTATTCAAGTGCGTGGGGATATTATCCAACTGAACAAAAATCAATTCTGTTGGATAATCTCAAATTCTTAATAAACGGAATCCAGATGCCCTTGTTCTTTTCGTTATCTGGCTTTTGTTTTTTATGGAGCTGGAATCGAGCAAGCGATTTTATAAGTCAGATCATTAAAAAAGCTCAACGCTTAATTATCCCCTATATCATGATTGGAATATGTTGGCTCTTCCCCATCAGGATGCTCGTTAAGTATCCCTATTACAATGGCCAAACTATACCGCACATCATCTTTAAATCAATTCTGTTGGGCGAAGACAACGGTCACCTTTGGTTTCTCCCGACTCTTTTTTTCATTACAGCAGCCACGTCGTGCATCTTTCAAATACTCGAAAAGAGCCCTCTAACAAGTTTTAAGGTTCCGATAGTTTTCGGCGCTTCAATTTATCTTTACCATTTTGGAATACCATCAGCGAACAGGTATATCAATTTGGCAGAAGCAAATGCGATATGGTTTGCGCTTGGCCTAACAATCCACTACTTGGAAGCAAACAAATGGTTCGAGAGTTATAAAAGGCGTAAAAGCCTATCAATAGTCCTAATACTATTATTCCTTGTAAACTTACTAAAACAAGTTGTGCCCCCCATTGCTTCCACCGCCCTTACTTGCATGGCGGTTGCATCAATTTATTGCGTCATCCCCCAAAAGACAAACCTACTAACCGAAAAGATTAGCAAAAACAGTATGGGAATATATCTTTTTCATTCTCCACTGGTTTACATTTCTTTTACCTACTGGCCCAACATAGCCCCAATGGCGATGGCAGCAATTAACCTGATTGGATTTGGATCAGTCGCCTATATGTTGACAAATCTAATTCGAGCCACAAACATGGGTTGGATAATCGGGGAAACGCCAAAGGCATCACACGATAAGAAACAGGGAAAGCAATAGCCAAGGAATACAGCTAATTAAACTGTTTCTTCCATTTATCGATGCTCGTCCAGGGAAGATTAATCTCAGTTTTAACGGGATGGTTTACCCAATCAGCTAATTTATGGAGATAGCCGTCCTCGCGTTCAAGAACGGGAAGCCCCGTATCCTCACCGATCTGACGGGCTCGATTATCAATTGCAATGATTAGGGAGCGATGACCTCCATTTAAACAGCGAATGCCCGCATGGAGACGCGTCCCCACATAATCAAACTCCTCGGTTTCAATTACACGATTAAGGTCTTCGATATTGGGGCCAATAACATTAAATTGCGTCAGATCGACTATTTGATCAAGACACCAATCAACATCATGGCTTCCTTGAACCCAGATCGTTACCTTTTCGTATTCCGACGACAGCAATTCCAGCATCTTACGGTCACGTTCCGCATCGAAACAATAATCGGTAATTGACGTAACAACATTTTTAGAACGCTTGGAGGAAATCTCGAGTTGCTTAGATGGGGTTAACGACCACATGGTCGGACATGCGGTATTAAGAACATTCTCTATGCCAATAGAGTTAAGCCTCTTCTTAGTCATTTCATCTCGAACACTATGAAGATATTCATCGGATAGCAAGGTTTTATAGAACTTCTTTGTATAGGCGTCGATAGCATCGTCCACCCCAATATCAGACATGCCCACGCCGAACAAAACAACATTTCTATTATTGCCCAACCGCTTGGCAAGCGCCCATTGCTGCTGATCAGCCATATGCGTATACAGAATATTGGTGCCGCACAACAGCTTTACGTATTCAGGATACATTTCAAGCTCTTTGGAATAATAGTGCGTTGCCACATGGGGCAACGCACCGCCAAAGATTTGATCCGCGATACAGCCACAGGCATCCATGATCACATGGTCACCAGAGTTCTCGCTTCCCATAGCCGTATCCAAAAGGAGATAGCGTTCTTGCTTAACACCATCGGATTTTTCATCGTGCCTGCACGATGTCGCAGAGGCTTTAAGTAGCTGAGTCCATTGGTTAAAGCGCGCCATTAGTTTCTCCGAAATAAACGTTTGAGTAGAGCAACGTGACCGCCTTCGACGCCCGTCGAAGCAGAAGGCTGAAACGGTTCACAATAATCATCAGATAGGTTAAAAACGGCAGACACGCTGCATGCGCCACTTTCAACCGAACGAACAACAGGATGAGCGTTGCGAGAAGGCGAAAGACAGACTAGTTGGCTTAGCTCAGCGACACAAAGCGGATTCTTGCCGTCTTCCGCAAAAGAGTATATATGAATGCGAAGATAGGCCTCTTCATCATCATTTAAAAACAGCGGAACATGCCCCGCAAAAAGACCGTCCCTAGATTCAAGACTAATCCAGCGAATATCAGACTGATCAAGGGCACACCAAACTGCCGCGCGAACATCCACAGGCATCAAAGACGACTCAAAACGCACAGTCAAATCAACAGAAGAAGCTTGAATGAGCGTTTGAGACATGGCAGACGATCGCAATCGAGCATCAGCGAGATGATCGCTGAGCAAGAAGACCTTACTTAGTTCTTCGGTTTTTAGCACATTCCCGAAGGCGGACTTCCCGCTAACCAAGGATGGCTCTTCATTCAGATAACGTGTAAAGGCCTCGAAGAACATTTCATTTTCACGCTCAATCGACGTGCAGCTAAATCGATTAGGCGAATCGCATTTTGAGCCTGAAAGAGCCTCAAGAATAGAAGAAGCAATGCCGCAAGCAGAGGGCTCAGCGAGGTGGATGGTGCCCTCCGGAAAGTCGAGTAGATTATTCTCACGGTTTATTTCAATTACCGAAAGCTTCGATGCAAGCATTTCGAAAGGCAGGCGAGAGGGATTAGTCACGCTCAACGATACGCCGGCAACACACTTGGCATAAAGCGAGGCGCATTCATCAGCGGTCAAGATGCCGAGGCTGCGTACACGTGGATCACGAATGGGAGGCATTGCGTCTTCGCCGTATAAATATACGACAACTGCATCGTCGAGCTTGAGAAGCAATTTAATTGCATCAAGCAACATGCCAGACAAACGCCGATCCTTATTGGATTGATAAATAGCACAGACGGCATACTCTCTGCTTAGATTTTGTTCCTGCGCAGTATATATATCGCTAACGCCAAAATCACAATATGGGACTTCATGCGAATAATAGGGTTCAACTTTTTTAGAAAGCCATCTGCCTATTGTTATGGGGTTTAGTTCATAACGATAACTTGCTTCGGCATTTAGATACATCTCCCCCATCGGATAGAACCAAGGTTCAAAATCCTGAATGAAGTAGAACTTATGGGTGCACTTCTGCATAGATGCAAAGTGCGCCGTATTCCAAGCGGTGGCGATTACTGCAAAAAAATCCTCGGACACACTCGGAGCCACACGAACTTCTTTAGGCGAATAACCAAACCAATCCTTTATTTCGGTCTGAACTCTATGAGCACTTTTGTATGCTTCACAGCCCGGCATAATGTAAAAGTAGTTCTCATATCCGCGAGAATCTAGAAAGGAAGCCTTGCTGCAGATGGTTCGAAAGCCGCCAGAACCCTTTGCCGGCGGAGATATTATCCAGGCAATTTGTTTCATTTAAAGCACTCAAATCGCTTCGTAGTCAAAAGGATCGAACTTATATAACGCTGCGCGCTTGGGATCTCGAGAAAAGTTAACGGAGAACCATGGATCTCCCTCAGAGAAACGCTCGGACCAGTTATGCAACAATCGTGCCTTATCCTCAAAATGCTTATGAGAGCGAGATTTACTATCAAGGGATTTGTCAACACATGCCATATGGTAGAGACATGCCTCTGGTGTATAGATCACTTTTAACCCAGCTTGAGAAGACTTGAAGCAAATATCAACATCCGAATAGTCAAGAAGATACGACTCATCAAAACCACCCAGACGATTAAAATGTTCGCGTGAAATAGCTAAACAGACACCACTCACCGCCGATACATCCCTTACGGTCAATGGCATATAGATATAGCCAGGAGAAGAGCGATGAATGCCTTGCGACAGGTTGACGATTGATTCTCCAACATAAGACAGGCCTGCCTGCTGCACAATGCCGTCAAGATCGCACGTCATTGTTCCAACGACGCCAACATCCTCTCGTTGAGAAAAACCGACGAGAGTCTTTAGCCACGAGGAGTCTAGTGCCTGAATATCGTCATGAATAAAGACGAGCTGCTCGCCACGCGCGGCGAAAGCACCGGCATTTCTCCACACAGATATATTAAAGGGGTCATCAAGCGCGTGAACGATATAGCGGCAACGAAGTCCAGAGCTCGATTGCTTAACAGCAGCTTCCGCTTCCTGCGAGCACACGAAAACGACTTCAAGATCATCAAAATCGGTGTCATTGATTGAAGATACAAGAGTCGAAAGAACCGAAGAATTGCCGCGGGTGGTAACGATTAATGAACAGGACTCAGATGAAGGAACATCATAAATGGGGCTATAACGAAAAGCACGATTATGAGAATTGACCACAGTCGCCTTGATACCGCATCTATCAAGGTGCTCCTGAACAGCTTTTATTCCAGCGAGGGTTGCATAGGGTTTACTATCGGAATTACCCGCAGTCGAATTCTCGCTTATTCTCCAGTGATACAAGATTTTAGGAACGTGATGGATCGTCCCACCAAGTTCGGCAATCTTCAGCACCATGGCATGGTCCTGGGCGCCATCCAACTCGCTGTTAGAAAGGTCAATTCTGTCTAAACATGCCCTCTTAATAGTAAGAAGGTGGCAAATATAATTATTGTCTCGAGCCATATCAAGACTAAAATCCGGCTTAAAAGTAGGATGAGCCAAGGACCCATCAGGCAATAGCTTATCTTCATCACAGTAGAGAAGATTAATATCCGAATTTTGATTTAGAGCGTGTGCATACTCAAACAAGATATTCGGTTCGAGAACATCATCATGATCGAAAAAGCAAAGGTAGTCTCCCTTGGCCATCTTGATTCCGACATTGGTGTTCTCAGTGATACCTAGATTGCCCTCAAGATCAGTCACTTTAATTCTAGAGTCTGCAGTCACGTACTCGGAAACCAAGTCGCTAAGTCCATCGTAATCTGGCGTAGAGTTAACCAGGATGAGTTCCCAATTCGAATACGTCTGAGCAATCACAGAATCAGCCATATCCCTGAAGAAATTCAAGGGAGTCTTATATAGAGGAACGATGATTGAAAACAAGGGCTGGTATGCAAGTCTTATTTGTGCTTGTGCCCGCGAATCGGATCCAGTCAATCTGCGCCCAGAAAACCAGGACAAATAACGGGGTTGATCGAATGCACACGCATGATTCCGATCAGCCTCATCCAAAAGCTCTTTAAGCATATCTTTCTTTAGATTGATAAACGTATCTAGATGACCAGAAGCCCTGTGTATGCAAATGCACAGGCTATCCCCGACCTCAGGAATATGAAGAGAGAAATTTATTAGACCAGGATTCGCATCGGCTATTAATTTATTAAATAACAAAGATTCCCCAACAACGCAGGCTTCTTCATTAAAAGCGACAATACGATCACCCTCAAGGTAATCAGTACCCGAAAGAACACCTCTAACGATTACGCCATCAACGCAGGGAATAAAGCTCTCAATTTGGATAGAAGCGAGCGCATGCACGCCAGAACGGTCAATATTGCGAAATTGTCCACAATGCTCCGCGCGCAGCAAGCCGTTAACTTTCGACTCAATCGAAAACTTGCCAGGATTGATGCGGCGCTGGTAAATTACATTATATCCGCTAAAGAAAGACAGCGATTGGTCGACACCAAAATCGGCAAGAACAGCAACAAATTCAGTCTCTGAAATAGGAATGATTCTTGCGGGCAGAATTTGCCCATTAGGTGATTGCGACTCAACAGCATCAGGAAAAACGGATGCGGCTTCATACAGTAGATATAGCTTGCCGTCGCCACGGCAATTTAGCTTATTGTTAAATTCGGTATTAAAAACTATGCCCATATCAGCAACACTTTCCAACAACTAAAACAAACTCGCAAATCGTAGCCAAAGTAAACGGGAATACGAGGCATATCAATATGAATCGTTTGCTGTCCCCAAAGACCAAGCGACTTTGGTTAAGGATAAACGATAGGCACGGAACCAGAAGTGGCAAAAGGTAACGACTCTGGCAACCATTAACTGTCCCCAATCCAACGGGAGTAAAAGACACATAAAGTGCAGTTGCCACCAAAATCACCGTAAACAAAAACACAAATGAGGCCCATAGAAATTGTGCGAGACCAATATGATTAACGCTAATCGAATCGGCCGAAAAAAGCCCAAACAACAATAGGCAAACAGCTGGAAGCACCTGAACCAACCCACGGATTGCATTTACAGAAATCTGAGCAGCAAGCGATCCAAGGTATGCAAAGTTCAATGCATATCCAGAAGAGGTTATCGGATTTAAATAATAAGTTGAAAAATAATTGGCGAGTATTTCCGCGTAGCGCAATGGATCGGCGAGAATGAAAGCGATTTGCTGACCAGAGTTAACATCGGAGCCGCCTCGCATATCGCCAACGTTAGATCCGCCGGCCGTTGAAAACAAGAACGGAAGCGCAAATGAGGCAAAAGCAATCAAGCCCAAAACAAACACGGCGGCATAGTAATGAACTCGTTGCTTCGAGCCCGCAAAACGATTACGCGGAACCATAAAGAAAAGACCGATTATCGGAAAATACACAGCTTTGACTGCGAGTCCTAAAAAGGTAAATAAAAATGCGAGTGCTATATTGCGAACTGTAAATTCATTTAAATCACCCCATGCATACCTCAAAAAATAAGCAAAACCGAGAATGATAAACGAAATGAGCCATGCATCATATGAGAAACATGACGCAAGAAAGATCGAAGTTGGCAGCATTCCCACAAAAGCAAATAGTCCCTTTTTTGAGGGCGTAACCTTGATTGCAATGGCAATTGCAAGACAGTAACTAAATAAATTGCAAATCCGAGCGAATTGAATCATAGAAGAAAAATCGAAATGCAGAAGGCGAGCGAGCCAAAGGCCAATTGCCGATGGAATATACCCAATGCTGCTAAGCGTATAAACGAATTCTTCATGCTTGTTAACTTGCACATGACCAGAAGCGATATCAGATCTATAGGAGCCATTCAACTGCCTAGCATGCTCAAGAATTTCCGCTCGATCAAAATGGGAAAGAGAGGGCTCTTCATAGCCCTGTGCACGACGGACCGCTTCGTCAGTAAAGTTAATATCCGAATCAGTTTTTTGAGTTTCAAATAAATAAGATGTCGAAAGGGCATTGGAATAGTGAATTTGATCATCCCATGAAATACCCGTCGTTATCGGAGTGCTCACCACAAGGAAAACACCAATTGAGAATGCAGCGATAAAGAAAGCAACAGGAAGGGCAGAATTTCTCTTTCGAATGCCCGAGCAAGCCGTGAAAACCGAAGTTATGATTACCAGCAGGAAATAAACAACAGCATTAATGAACCCATTCACGAATGCAATCGTAGAGCAGCCAAAAACAATAAAGAATGCGATAATCAGCAGGGAAACGTAATCGGTAGCCTTGACCCTCGCCGAAGCAGAATGGAACAACGCTTTCAGAGAAAAGCCGCTTTGGAATAAATAGAGTATTGCGCAATAGGAAATCAGAAAAAAGAATATGAGCCGCTTTTTATTCCAGTCAGCAATATTCGAGAAATGAGAAGCCGGCGAGCCAAGAACGGTGCAGCCCTCCCAGATGACCGCCACAGCAAATGCCGTAAGCAACAGGACTAATAATTGAGCGCAGCGACCAGAACAGTTGCCACGCTTTTTTTCATCATCTGAGGAAAGGAAGATATAATATGATTGCCAAATGGCAACATCTACAACGACGCAATAGAGCGCTAAAACGAACAGCTGTGAGACAGAGTGGTTCACATAAAAGTGCTTCATGCACAGAAGCTCGACAATAAAGAGAAGAGCAACGAAGACGGCTTTCATTATTTGCTTTTGGTTTACGCATCGAGACAACACGGGGCTAATTCACCTTTATCCAAATCAAGCTGCAAGGGCCCTCGAAGAATCGTTCCCAGTCATCTGGATGACAAGTATGGGCACCAAGCACTGTTCACAACTGTTGAAAGAAATATAAGTAGAGACATTCCCATCCGGATGATTTATACGCCAAAGCGAAACGCATAGCCTACTTTTCCTTCTCCCTACTTAACGCAACAGCCTGAACAAGCGAGTTCAAACGCTCTTCCTGTCGAGAGAGGCGAAGAGAATTGCAGAAATCACGGACCACAAGAACGGCAATAACGTAAAGGAACACGAAGTTAGAAGCCGACAGGAAACCAAATAGACTTGAAAGCCACATTGCAACTTGTGGAAAAACGCCCAAAATTACAAAACTGACGCTGAATAGCAGCCAAAACAGAGAATCCAAAACTTGCATTTGGGATTTTTTTAATTTGCGCAATACGAACACGAATACCAAAACAGCGCAAACGAGAAGCAAAATACGAAGAGAGACCGGCAAATGGATCACCTAAACCACTGAACGACAAGGAGCGTAACGAAAACACGAACCATATACTGCATAGACCTAACAGGGTTAAGATAGCTCTCGCCACCTTGACGCTCGCGCATCTTAACCTGTACCTCTGAAATAGAATACCCTTGCTTCAAAAAGAGAGCGAGAGATTCTGGTTCCGGGTTTAAGGTATTGTCGTAATAGTATTTCGTAAGAATATCCCGCCCAAATAGCCTAAATCCAGACGTGGGGTCACTGATCCTCTTGCCTGTCAGAATCTTTATTAGCACCGTAATCATACGCGAGCCGATCATGCGAAGCGTCTTGTCTTTGCGCACGCTTACAAACCTAGAGCCAATGACAATATCTGATCCATCAGATTGAGCCCTATCAACAAGGACCTTTATATATTCCGGACAATGCTGGCCGTCAGCATCAAACTGAACCATATAGTCATATCCATGATCAACCGCATAACGCGCAGCCGTCTGAAACCCAACGGTCAAACCACAGTTAATGGGCATATCAATGATGTCACAACCAAGATCCTTGCAGATAGCTAGCGTTCGATCTCGAGACCCATCATTGATAACAACAAAATCAAACTCAGGTGCAATTTGCCTGAGCTCGCATATCGTCTTTTCTATGCATTCCTCCTCATTATAAGCAGGAATAGCGATAAGAGTTTTAGGTGTCATATACACATAAACCGATCTCTAGTTTTTCTCATTATTATAGCGAGAGATATACAAATGGTTAAATAGACACAACGAATGGTGCACCCTTGATTATCAACCCTTGATTATCAACCCTTGATTATCAACTTCATCCGAACACCTCCCACATTCATCCGCACATGTGCGGATGAATGTGGGAACCCGTTACCCTGAGAGCCGAACCGGTTGGCCCCGGGAGCTCGAAGGACGGCATGTCCGGAAAGAAGAAAAAGGGTTCCGAGAAGGCTACCCCGAGTGTCTACGGCAGGCTCACCAGACACGAAAGGGACACGGTCCAGAAGAAGCAGGAGCTGGACGCCCGCGCGCCTCCAGGGTGATGCTCGGCGGCGATGCGGAGGCGGCGCTAGACGCCTACAGCCTGGAGGACGTGCCCATCGGAAGACTCGAACTGACGCCGAGCCTCATCGAGAGGGCGCGCGCAGAGAGGCGCGACGCCTCGCTGGCCTAGCCTAAAGGCAAAACGGAATAGGCGGACCGACCGTCCGGCTGAGTCTGGAAAGAGATGCCAAACTGAGGGCGGAGAATGGTCACCGGACCTATCGAACACATATCCACCGTTCCTTCAACTGGGGAAACGGAATCCCCGGGGTCCATGGGGGCCGCGGGGGCGTTCGGCTAGCCGCGGGTACGGACTATCTGCGCAGCGTGTTCAGCTTAGATCGGGAATCAACCACGAATGGTACACACGGCATCGAGAGCCCCCGCAACAAACCTCGTCCTAGATTTCAAAGCTAGCAATCTTCCGAGTGTGAACTGCATGGTTACGCCATGTCTCTCTAAGCGTAGGTGCACAACTACGAGGTTTTCTCAAAAGTTTTAATTGTAACCACACGCGCCATATTAATGACATTCATTAAATACGACTTAGAGCAAAATGGGATTTGAAGCAATTGGGAAATACCTTTTGCTCGATTACCAGAATGAATACTTCTCAACCCATTATTAAATAATGTATTTGCCTTTAGATAGTTCTCAGCTCGGCGCCGATCGAACCGCTCGGCGACGATTGTATCAATCTTATCGACATCCAGTGATCGACCCTCTTTGAAAGCTGAACGTAAACACTGAGAAACAACGAACTGTTTATACAAATTGCTACGCGAAATGCTATTAACAGTCATTCTGTATCGAATGAGCGGCTCTGGAACATTTCCAATAGTGAAACCTTCCAGCTCGGCACGCAACAGCAAGTCATAATCTTCTGCTAGCGGAACAGACCGATACCCCATTTCAAATACAGACCTTCTTCCAAACCAACTCGGATGAGGTACGCAATTTCTAATCATAAGAGAACGCCTAACGCCTTCACCCGAACTTGGAATTGAATCAACGAGATATAATTGACTACCGTCTTCGTCAATGGCGTTCAAATAAGAACCCACTAGGTCAAGCTCATGTTCTTCAAGATACGACAACTGCCGTTCAATGCGCTGCGCCTCAGAAATGTCATCTGAGTCCATTCGGCAGATATACTGACCGCGTGAGACCTTGAACGCCTTTTCCAAAGATGCAGCAAGACCAAGATTGCGTTCATTTCTCACGAGGCAAATCCTGCTGTCATGAGAGCTATAGTTTTGAGCAATATCGTAAAGTGTGTTGTCATCTGGATTATCAAAAACAACAACCACCTCGATTCGATGGTAGGTCTGCTTTAAAATAGACACTAGTGCCTCAGTAAAATCTTTGGCGCTCTCCCTATAACAAGGCATGAGCACTGAAACCAACTGTGAATCTGTCAACTAAAACCTCCAACACCGCTGCGGGAGCAAACGCTAATGAAAACTACCGATAGTTTAATAGTCCTTCATGTGGCATATATTACAAGTGATTTCGCTTCTGGCGTGTCTACAGTGGTGCCTCAATACCTAAATGAGCAGTCAGAAATAAAGGACATGAATATAGCTCTATTAAATCTTACAAACTACAGGCCTAAAGATGCGAAATATCCCGTCTTCCATCAGTCATGCATAGAAAAACTTCCTGAACCGTTTTGCAATCCGTCACTCGTAATATTTCATGAGATATATAGGCCGGATCACATTAAACTAAGCCATTGGCTCAGAAGACGTGCGATCCCATACATCATCACGCCACATGGGTCTCTAACATATGTGGCGCAAGAACAGCATCATTTAGCTAAACAATTGCTTAATGTTTTCTTCTATAACGCCTTTATCCGCAATGCTGATTGTATCCATTTTCTATCGGAAAAAGAGGCGATGAGTTCAAACGGCTTTAAACATAGGAAAGCAAGCATTATTCCAAATGGTGTTAGCATCCCAAAAGCCAAAGCCTCAAACTTAGACAGCCGCATCGCGCTTTTTATTGGCCGCCTAGATATAGAGGTCAAAGGTCTTGATCTACTGATCAAAAGTTTGCCGCTAATTGCTGATGAGCTAAGAGGGCTCGGAGCTAAAATCTACATCTACGGTCCAGACGAAGATGGGTCTATGGCCAAACTGGAACTACTTATTGCCGACAATCAAGTATCCGATATTGTTTTATTAAATGGTCCAGTTAATGGTCAATCTAAAGCGGACGCTTTTCTCCAATCGCAGTTTTATATCCAACTTTCACGCACTGAAGGTTTCCCGACGTCTGTTTTGGAAGCACTAGCATATGGCCTCCCAATTATTGTTACCGAGGGAACCACATGGAAAGAAACAGCGAACAATAAAGGAATTGGAATCGGTGTAGAATCTGATCTCGAAGCCATTTCTAACGCAATTCTCACCCTGTTCAATGACGATGAACTTCGTTGTAAACTTGCAAATGCAGCTAGAAAGTATGCAATTGAACACTTTCAATGGAAGGCCATTGCCAAGCGTCAATTTATTTTATACAGGGACATTGTAAACGGGCTTTCTAACTAACCATCTTGTTCTTCCAATACGGAAAGGGACTAAATGCTGTTTTCAATTATTATCCCTGCATATAATGCGGCATCCAGTTTGCCGGAAACGCTATCATCCATCTACCAACAAACATATGATGGCTATGAAATTATTCTCATCAATGATGGATCAGCAGACGCTACTGAAAGTGTCTGCAAAGTGTTTTGTGAATCTCACAACAATACTCATTACGTTAGACAAAATAATATGGGCGTATATGAGGCCAGGCGAAAAGGCGCGGAGATAAGCGCCGGAGATTACCTGGTCTTTGTTGATGCGGATGATTCTTTGCGCTTCGATACCCTATCTATTCTTGCTCGCGAAATCGATAAGTGCAATCCAGACATAATCTGTTTCAGCTATACAAGAAACCCAGACTATTCAAACGATCCGTTTATCAATCCCGCCCTTCCGTCTGGCATCTATGAAGGTGACGATCTCGCCGAAGTCAGAAAATGTTTGGCACGAGGGAAGCTCAATTCAATTTGGGGAAAGGCAATCAAAAGAAACTGTCTGATTGACGATTTAAGCAATACCGATACAAAGAGAATCGATTTTGCAGAAGATTTTCTGCAAATGATACCCATAGTCGATTCAGCCAGATCGGTTTTACAAATAAGTGATGCGCTGTATTATTACAATTGTCAAAACGGACAAAGTGCAACACACAGCTATAAGGAAAAACAGCTTTCAGATTTAACCTTCGTCACCTCAAGCCTAGTGAAAATCGCTGCTCGTTGGGGAGAAGAAACAGAAAGGCTGGCATGGAAAACAAGAACGGAACAGTATCTTTATCTCCTATCGATCAACGAGCTCAGTGACAATAATGAGACCAAAAAACGTAACTTTGTTTCAATTTCAGAGGCCTTATTTAATCCCTCAATTAAAGCTGATGTCCCTTGCAGCACCTACAGACCTGACAGCTATTTACTGTTCCTTGCGGCAAAGAATAAGCACTATTTGTTATCTCGAGTAGTAATACGCTGTTGTGAACAGCTAAAACTATTGATACTGAAAATCTTGAGCTAATCGCCCTGTTGTCATCGCTCATTTTTCCTGGCACCGAGTAGTAAAACCAACCGACTTAGCCTTCGATAATCAAATGTCAGGCAAGCCGGTTGGTCATAAAAGTAATGAAAGTACATTAGGCTATTCTGCTTAATAAGCGTCGCAGATTATCGCTTGATAAATGCAGATATGCTCGTCTTTTCGGATTCGTTTAGCCCAAACATCAAAACCAAGAAGAAATAGATAAAGAAATAAATTATTGCTGACACCAAAACCACCACAAGGCCAGATAAAAGGCTTTTAATTAGGTTATAGAGCAGCAGCAAAGCCCCCGTACCGACAATAACCAAGACGGAAAGTTTGGCAATTTCAAGCCAAAATTTCTTTATGTTCAACCCAAGCTTTTCAGAGTAATACCAATTCATACAGAAACCGTTACCTATAACCATAGCGATGGCTGTTGAAACTGCTGCGCCCACTATGCCCATAAGCTTGAGCAATATAATCGTCACGACCACGTTGACAAGCGCAATCGCAAGATACATATACCCCCTATACAGGTAAACATTCGCAACCTGCATTATGGTAAGTCCCAGGTTCTGAATTAAGTCAATGGTAAATGGAACCATTACGATCAAGGCGATATAGAAAGCGTCTATATAGTCCTTACCAGCCCAAATAATGATGAAATCTTTCCCCAGAACAATAAATAAACTAAGAACAAATCCGCAGACGATAAAGGAAATGCGACCGACTTTAATGAAGAGATCCGAAATTTCAGACATATCCTTATTCTGGCAATACAGTTCTGAAACTCGAGGAAGAAAAACTGAAGAGGCTGCCGTACCGATTGTCATATAAATCGTGTAGATTTGAGATCCAACAGAATATACCGCAACGGCGGCAGCACCAAAATAATAGCCGACAATTAATTGATCGGTTTTCCAGAAAATCTGGTCAGCAATCGTCACCAATACAATCGCGCCGCTAAAAAATAGCAATCCTTTAGCCAGTTTCATGTCCCAGCCATGATATCTGAAACTAATATGCAGATTATATTTAGCAAACAAACGCTGGCTCACCGCGCACAACACATTTGTAACAAGCACAACTAAACATACGGCTAATGCATTCTTAAAAATTGTCGTAAGTCCATACACAATGAAAGGCTGAGCTATTAGGGCGGCCAATTGCGAGCCCTTCAAAAAAACGAACCTTTCATTAGCAGTTATCGCCGCAACGCTAATAGTGTTGTTCATGATAACAATTGTGTTGATCCCTAATACAACAAGCATTGCGGAACACTCATCAAGCTGTGAGTTTGTAAAACTGGCTGAATATACAAACCGAACAACCACGGCGAGAACGCAACTTATTAGCATCACGAACACAGATAGGACCCAGTACAGACGCCTAGCTATTGCGAGAGTATTCTCCATTAAGTCATTTTTGCCCTCTGCCATATACTTGCAATAAAAACGCCCAACACCGGCAGACAAAATCCCATTAATGGAAACTATATAAGACATGATAGAACCTATCAATTGATAGAGTCCGTATTCGTCTTGTCCAATGTTTTGCAACAACATCGGAACATATACAAAGCCGACTAAAGCCTGAGCCAGTATATAACCATATGTAATTATTATGCCAGTAAGTCTTCTGCTTGCGCTACTTATCAGAATCACCGTTTCACAATTAGTTGCTTCAAATACCATTCAGAAATTAAAGCACTATTTAATCAGAACAACCGATTGCCGAACCTCTCCTTTGTTCGCATTGTTAAAGCAGGGTCCGATTAAATTCCCAGGCAGAATTTGATGCCACATTTCATTGTCATGCGGATTATCTCCCCAGAAGAACCCAATATGACAGTCGATTGATCCGTCAGTCTTAAAGAAGATAATATCTCCCTTTTGAGCATAACCACTATTTAGCATATCTTGGACAGTACGGAACTCATACATTTTGCATCCCAAATCTCGAGCATAGCCATACCATCTCCAAGCGTTAATATAGCCGCCACCGCCTGGCCCCCCAGCCCAAGGAGAGTGATTATTATTCTGCGCAATACGATTGACATCGCCACCAACCGCAGCATAAGCATGAGCCACGAAGCCAGTGCAATTCATGCCAGTATAGCCATCCCATCTCGGGGCACCTTTTGGGTAAAGGCAACTATCATAGGAGAAGCCACCGGAATATCTCGTTCCTAAATAATAGCCATCAAATTGATGCGACGTAAGCCAAGTGACGAGTCCAATACGACTAACCCCCAAAACCGTTGAGCTGCCAAATGGGCTGTAGTAAATCTGAGTCGACTTCGACTGGAGAGTGCCATCAGGAAGCAAGACATCGCAGTAAAGATCGTAATAACCATCTTGCAATCCAAGTGCAGAGGGATTGAAATAAGCGTCATTCACACTGGAAAATTCTTTTAGAACACCCCATTTACTCCAGTCGGACTTGGCCCAAACAAATTTAAACTGAAATTGCCCAGATTTTTCAGCTGCAAGCGTTCCCAAATCAGCTCGAACTCCCCAAGAATTATTGCCATCAGTCGAAATTGCAGTAATCCTCGAGAAATCCCAACAGCTAATGATTGTTCTTTTTGTTTGGACAACTCCATCTGACCCCGAAACGTCACAGATCAATTCATAGTCTCCGGCGTCTTTTGGATCCCATTGCAAGTGTGAACTTGTGCCCTGTTGAGCAACGCCCCAGTCAGCCCAATTATTCTTATTCCAGACGAACTTATACTGTAAGTAATTAGTATCACCCGAGCATCTGGCATCGATCTCAGTGCTTTCATTAGGCCTGACAAGCGTTGCAGAAGAACTCAAGGACTCGTAATTCCACTTCTCGGAGCCAATCGAGCATTCAGTCTTCGAGGTCATCGTCTGATCGTTGGCCTCATCAATAACATCAACAAAAACGGTGACAGCGCCAGATTTATCGACTCTCCAGTCAATTGAGGATTTACCTCTGCCGGAGTCAATCACACCCCATTCAGCCCAGTTGTTCCGCATCCAAACATATTTGTATGAAATCTGATTATTCTTTCGGATGGTAATCCGAGGTGTAATTGAAAGCGTATCCCCTACGCACAAATTGGATGAATCAGATTTCAAATCTATTGAAGTGAAGTTAGATAGATTTCTCTCCACCCTGACGGGGAACCTCCAGGTCCTCACGTTGCCGGCCGAATCGACGGCGTCGACCAAGATGTTGACGTCGCCGGCGACCTCCGGCACCCAATCGCAGGAGGCCTCGGGCCCGAGCTGGCGGATGGTGCCCCACCTGGACCAGCCGCCCTGCTCCCAGACGAACTTATAGCGGACCGAGCCCGAGTTGCCGGACGCGGTCAGGCCGAGCGAGCAGCGGTCGCCCAGGAGAGGAGACCCTCCATCGGACGCCTTTGCCGAGAGGCCGTCGACAGAGTAGTCCTCTGAGATGCGAACGGGGAGTCTTGACGTCGACGTGAGCCCGCCGACCGTGACGTCGGCATAGAGAGTATAGGAGCCGGAAGACGGGGGCGTCCAGGTACAGGCGGCGGACTCAGATGCTGCCTGGATGACGCCCCACTTGGACCATGAGCCCCGTTCCCAAAGGAATTTAATCTTTGCGCCGGGAGCCGCCGCGGCGGAGATATTGACCTTCATTCCGCCGCTCCACTCGAGCGTATCCCCGCCGCTCACGGAAAGGCGACAGGCATCCACCCTGACGGGGAACCTCCAGGTCCTCACGTTGCCGGCCGAATCGACGGCGTCGACCAAGATGTTGACGTCGCCGGCGACCTCCGGCACCCAATCGCAGGAGGCCTCGGGCCCGAGCTGGCGGATGGTGCCCCACCTGGACCAGCCGCCCTGCTCCCAGACGAACTTATAGCGGACCGAGCCCGAGTTGCCGGACGCGGTCAGGCCGAGCGAGCAGCGGTCGCCCAGGAGAGGAGACCCTCCATCGGACGCCTTTGCCGAGAGGCCGTCGACAGAGTAGTCCTCTGAAACCGGCGAAGTTGCACTTAAATCATCGGCCCGTGTTGAATCTTCAATCTGTGATGGAGACAGGCCCGCTTCACTCAAACCAAAGCAAGGAGTTACGGCCAAACAGAAATAAAAGAAGAAAAAAGCGACACGGACAGCCTTACTTCTAAAGAAATGCATATAGAACCTCCCCGATAGTTCACTCCAACATAATATTGCTAGCAAGTAACAATTTAAGGCCAAGATTTACCATACAAGTAAGGTCGACTACAACCAGCGCAGTCGACCTAGAGAATTCATATTGATATTAGCCAATTAAAGAAATAATGCGCGCAATATTCTGACCATACGTGTCACCCGGAACAGCCCAGCGGCCATTTAAATCTTCCAAATATGGCGCAACTCCGAGAAAACCCTTAGACTGAAGGACTTCATATCGAGGATCCACACAAGTGTTATTCAACGCCGCACCAGTAGCATATCCTTTAAGATGCTGGACTTGGGCAAGCAAGCCCTGATATACATCGTCAAATCTAGCGCCTCCCGATTGTTGATTGACGGCGCCCAGTCCGGCGAAATTGCACTGATTCGGCTTTACGGAACCTCCAAATTGCAACCATCCAGTCTCAAGCATAGCCTGAGCAAAAACAACTTCCGGACGAACCCCTTCAGAAACAGCGGCTTCGACAATTAATGAACAAAAATCACGAATAGTAGGTGCTCCCTTTGAAACAAATTCGTCTGAGGGATATGTATGTCCTGTTGATTCATATAAGTTCACCATAGCATCAACTGAAGTCTGCAGACTTCCCATAATTGGAGTACCCTCCACCGTGACCTTGCGGGTCAGGTGCCTCTCGGCGGAGCCGTCGATCACGTCGAGGTAGACGGTGTACTCGCCCGGCTCGGTCGGGGTCCACTCGCAGGAGGAGGAAGCGGAGGGCTGCTGGGCGACGCCCCACTTGGCCCAGCCGCCCTTCTCCCAGACGAACTTGTACTTGAGGCCGGAGGCGTCGCCGGACACCTTGGCCTGCAGCTTGACCGGCTTGCCGCAGCGGGCGTCGCCCGAGACTTCGAGCGACTCAAGAGACCAATTAACAACTTTGTATTTAGAAGTGCTAGTCACATACCCATTGGAGTCAATGACATCAGCATAGATCTCATATTCACCAGCCTGGGGCAGGGTCCAAGAAATCGACGGCGAAGTTAAGTCTTGACCGATTACACCCCAATTGGAATCACTCCAATCAGACCCAGCCCTATGCCAAACAAACTTATATCTAAGGCCATCAGTCTTGCCGCTAACATTTACACCGATTTTTACCGTTGACCCCGCATGCCCCAGTTCTTCCGAGAAGGAAATTCCATTGACGGAGTAGGGATGCGGGAACTGCGCGATGATTGCGGCAGCGTCAGCCTCGCCAAGACGGCGGCAACCATCGTCCGAGAAATAGTTGACCACATCACCGTAATTCGAGATAAAGCCATGTTCGATAAGAATACCTGGAATTCCCTGCTCGCGAGCGCAGCGGATAACGGCGAACTCGTCGCCTACCTCCATTTGAAATACGCCGCGGCATGTTAGTCCCATAGCAGCAAGGTTGTTCATGACCTTGTTGGCAAGCTCAACAGAGACCTGCGTGTAGTCGGTGCCATTTGCGGTAGGAGCATAAACTTCTGCGCCGTGAGCTCCAGAAGACCCAGAGTTGATATGAAAGCTAACAAAGGCCTGCGCGCCCTGATCAATGCAGCGCTGTACGCGATAAAGATAATCATTGCTGGGATAGTAGCCAGACTGCTCGCGCGCAAGAACGATCTTAAAGCCGTAAGCTTCAAGTTTATTTTTGCAGGCTGTCATGATCTTCCAGGTAAGGTCGGCTTCACTCTTGCCATTTCCCTGCGCGCCGGAATCAACTCCGCCATGACCGGCATCAAGTGCAATCACCCCAACATTGCGCGCGGAGCGCTCAGCGTAGGTAGATATGCCATCAGGCGAATCAGCGCATTCCAATGCCTGTTGAATCGACTGGGCCTCAACGGCATTACCATCGCCGTCCGCATAGTAAACAGAAGTGCCCTCGGAGCTCACGGAGCTATCAACAACCGTAAACGAATAATTCCTGTCAGAGAGATCCACTACATGTTCAGTGCCATCACCCTGCAAAACGTAGGTTATCGAAGTCAAAAAATAAGTATTGGATTTCAACGTCGAGCCAAATACAAAAGCAGCCGAATTACCAGCTGATTCAGATGCAACCGTGGTTCCCTGTACTCCATTGGCACTTACATAGTTAAGCATTGCGGAAGCAAGGGTGTCGCCGTCATCGGGAGTAGCAAAGGCGACAACTTGATCAGTCCCGCCGGGAAGACTCGGGTAGGCAAGATATACATATTGGAAAGAGGAATCGACCGGTTCAGCCTGCTGATGGTTCTCAGATACATCAACGCCAAAATCCTCATCAGCCAATTCGTCAACGTTCGTTGCCGGCGATGAATCCTCAGCAGCGTCGACATCGACAGAACCCGCATCACGCGAGGCCACGCCATCATCGTCTGCAGTCGCAACGTCCACGGCAGCGTCCGCAGACGGGACGTTGCTCACAGCGTAGACAGCAGTCACAGGACCTATCAAGGGTGAAATGGCCAAAAGACCAGCAAGAGAAAAAGCTGTTGAGGCACGCAATGCCTTTTTCATATCGAATCCCCCGTCACAAATAATGTTACTAAGAGAAGATTATCTTACAATCCCCTCTGCATCGGAAGTCCAGTTATTCGAAGCGCGGGAATTGTTATAAAGGCAGACAGAAACCTGCTCTTATAAAAAGCAGGTTACATTCTCAGCAAACTTTTGTTTTTTCGTCCTTCCATGGACACAGTGTTAGCTCTAGTTTTTGAAGCAATTGGCAGCGCCCCAAACAGCGCAAGTGCAAGTGACACGAAAATCCACTGAAACACGCAATTCGTTTAAGCACGTGGCGGACGACGAAAGCATGTACACAGCTGCGAAATACAGCAAAATGCCCCAATGTTTCGCTTGCATCAGAGGCGTCTGGGGCTTCATCGACAGTGAAACCTGGCTAACGCATTCAAGAAAAGCAGAGCGTGATCTTCATGAATCAAACACCAGTAAGCAACGCTCGCACGCGTCTTTGAATCTTCTAATGAGCAGAAGAGAGGGATCTAGGAGAGACCTAATAGTTCTTGGAATCTGGGAATCATCGAACTCACCATCTTTAAACAAGAGAGAATCATATAGCTTCTTATCGTACCGTCTCGAAAAGATATGAGTGACCAGATGCACATCGTGGGCCTTTGAAAAACAATCTTCGTCCCTTAAAGATTCAGCAATATAACAACCGTCCCAATCAAAAAAGCCGAGATAACCCCGGCTGATAATCAAAGAGGCGGTTTTCTGCTGGCTGTCAGCCGCGGCATCCTCACGGAAACCTAGTTGTCGCCGGAATTATAGTCCCCGGCGCGGACTCACCTTATCTCCCCGGTGCGGGCTCGATATCCTCTCGGATATCTAATCGTCTTGGACTTTTTACCTGCCCAAGCACACTACAGCTTTTACGTGCCGCCACACGAAGCTTAGCTCGTGGACTATTTTCTAAAATATAGGCCTTCAAAGCAACTTGGGTTCAAGCACGGACAAACAAAACAGGCACTGAATACAAGACTTGTTTATCAATAGTTATCAATCACATGCGTTACCAGCAAATATCGTAAGTCTCATACGCTGCGATACAATCAATCTTACCAAATGCTAAACCAGTAAGTCGAAGGGGCCAGCGTGCTAACAATTCACTATGGTGATATGGAAAACGTTATCTATAATACGTCGGTTTACTTCGATAACGTCTATTCGCCCGAATGGTTTCAAGATGCTTTTGCGCAGAGAATTATTAAATCCATTGATAAGGGCGGCGTGGTTGGACCCGGCGCAATAAACACCAAGATCTTAGGCATCATCCCTCCTGAAAGGCTGTCGGGAGGCACCAAGACGCTGCTGCTCATGCACTTCATGCCTCAGAACATATACAACGCCACAACCTGTGGCGACAATTGCGCTTACTGGATTCTGAGAATCGCCGCACAGCATGATCTGACAATCAACCTCTACCATCTGATGGATTTTGGAAACGGCAAGTTCACGGCAACCGTTGCAAACACGGGTGATGTCGTTCACACGATGTTCGACCTTGTCCCTATAGCCGCAAAATGCCTAAGGGAGAACTCCTGACGCACGTTTTCGATATGATAAGAGCCGCTTGAACGAGGAGTACTTGAACCCCACCGCTCTTGCAGCTCTTGAGGATACTTTGCCGGAACTTGGCATTACTTCGCACTAAAGCGAGAAGTACTCGCTCTCGGCAGATAGGTTCGGCCCCAACCACGGATCACCGTTGAGGAAGAGCTCCGGCGAGCGCTGCATGAACAGCGCCTGCTCGCGCTTCCAGCGGCGCAGTTTTTCTTCATTGACCTCTTCCCTGCCGCCCGAGGTGAACTCGTAGTGGCACAGCTCGGCATAGGGCATTTGCCCTCCTCCAACAAAACACTGTCACTAACTTAGCCCACCAACCTCGCCATTTGTTAAGCAACAAGGGTACCGTCAAGATTCTTTCGCAAATTGATCGAGGCGGCCTCGGCCCCGCCT
>NZ_QSJB01000023.1:0-25230 GCF_003469285.1 Collinsella sp. AM31-2AC | reverse complement strand
AGGCGGGGCCGAGGCCGCCTCGATCAATTTGCGAAAGAATCTTGACGGTACCCATGCTGTAACGCCAACGCCATTACCGACAAGTTTATCCTCGAACAGCGTAAGCATCCGATAGCGATCTTCATCGTCTTCGAAGATGCAGATGCCGCCATTACCGCGTGCGATTATGTGGTTATAGCCTGTTAACGAAACGACTCTACCCGTTCTTGGCATATCGCCCTCCCATCACAAACCCACCGGGCAACATCTGATAGGCGCGGACGATCTAATTTGCTAAGCCCGTTTTGACAGTTTACAGGGCACGACAAACAGAGTCTCCGAAAAAGGCGAAATTACTTCCCAAGGAGTGTCCCAAAGTGCCGGCAGAAAAGGAACGTCCCTATGTGCCGGCAGAAAAGGAACGTCCCCAAGTGCCGGCTAGGCGGTGGCGCGGCCTAGCCAGTTCCCAAGTGCCGGCTAGGCAGTGGCGCGGCCTAGCCAGTTGCCGCTGTGGTGGTAGATGGTGAACATCGTGGCGGTTATTACCCAGGTTACGGGGTAGACCAGCAGCAGATGCTCGAGCGAGGGGTCGAGCGGCATAATCGCGAACACCCACGCCACGCGGAGCACGACCGTGCCGAATATCGTGAGCATCATAGGCTGCAAGCTCACGCCGGCACCGCGGATGGAACCAGACGCGTTTTCGATAATCGAGAAGATCGCGTAGAACGGCGCGATGAAATGAAGAATCGTCGTGGTGTAGGCCGAAATCGCGGCATCGTCGATAAACAGACGCGACAACGGACCCGAGAACACCAGCAGCACGGCAGACAGGCCACCAATGAGCATAAACGACAGCACGAGCGACGTGTGGTATCCCTTTCGCATGCGATCGTAATTGCGCGCACCAAAGTTCTGCGCCGAGAACGTGGTGATCGACACGCCGAGCGCCTCGGTCACCATCCAGATAATGCCGTCCAGGCGGCCGGAAAGGCCCCAAGCGGTCGTGACATCGGCACCAAACGAGTTGACCGACACCTGAATCAGCACGTTCGAGATCGAATAGGCAGCCGATTGAAAACCGAGTGGCAGACCGCACGAGATCATACTCTTACAAATACCGCGATCGATGCCGAGCTTAGACAGCGAAAGACGCCATGCACCCGGAGCGCGCATCATGCGCAATACGATCATCGTTGCATTGGAGCAAATGGTCAGCGCTACCGCGATGCCGCAGCCCAGCGCCTCCATATGCAACACAGCGACAAAGATGATATCCAGCACGACGTTAACAAGGCAGCCAGAGGCAATGATCACAGCGGGACCGCGCGTATCCCCCACGGCACGCAGCAGTGCGGTTCCCATATTAAGCAGCAGTGCCGCAACCATCGCGGCAAAATAACAGCGAGCATAGGCAACGCCCTCGGCAAGCAGCTCGTGCGGCGTATTCATCAACACCAGCATGGGCTCGACAAAAACCATGCCAAGAATGGAAACGACGATGCCGCCCACCAAAGCAAGCGTCATGGCTGTATGGACCGAACGGCTCAGACGCTCGCTATCGTGCTGGCCAAAAAACTGACCGGTGATAACGGCACAACCGGCGCCAACGCCAACGCAAAAACCAATGCAGAGCTCGGTGAGCACCATCGTGGCTTGAATGCCGCCAAGCGCAAGCTTGCCGCCAAACTGACCGACGATATAGGTGCCGATAAGCGTGTAAGCCTGCTGAAAAAACGAACTAAAAAAGATGGGAACGCACAGCGACAGCAATTGCTGCCAAATGACACCTTGCGTTGCATCGATAGCCGTAGATTTCTTAGCCACACGCCCTCCCCAAAAGCGCACGTCAACCGACAAAACAGCAATTTAAAACCAAAGCCAAAACCAGCTTAGCACCGACTGGCGGCGACCGAAACACCCCGAATCAGAGCGCGGTGCGGAATATCTGCCTAGTGATACAAACCCGGCTGGTAGTGGTACTCGTTGCTCACGCGCGGGCACAGCTGCCAAAAGGCGACGGCGCTCGCCGCGGCCACGTTGAGCGAATCGACCCCATGCGCCATCGGAATGCGCACGGCTCGGTCGCAGCCGGCAATGGTCTTAGCGCCCAAGCCGGCACCCTCGGTACCCATAAAGATTGCCAGGCGGTCAATCTCCTGGAGCGCGGGATCGTCCAGCGACACCGAATCATCCGTCAACGCCATAGCGGCACACGAAAAGCCGGCATCGTGTAGCGCCGCCAGCCCATCATGCGGCCATACGCGCGCCTCGCTGCCAATGCGTGTCCAGGGCACCTGGAACACCGTGCCCATGCTCACGCGGGCCGAGCGACGGTACAGCGGATCGCAGCACGTAGGGCTCACCAAAATGCCATCGACGTTCAGCGCAGCCGCCGAGCGGAAAATCGCGCCGACGTTGGTGTGGTCGACAATGCCCTCGAGCACGCACACACGCACGGGGCGCTCCCCCGCCGCCTCGACAACGCCACCCAAGAACTCATCGACCGGAATCTGACGCGGGCGACGAAACGCCGCGAGCGCACCGCGCGTCACGTTAAAGCCCGTCAACTGCTCCATGAGCTCCATCGAGGCCACGAACACCGGGACCGGACCCGCTCCCTCGCGCACAACCAAGCGCTCAAACAGTGGCATCATCTGGTCGAGCCAGCGTTCACCCAAAAGAAAGCTCACCGGCTCGTATCCGGCACGCACCGCACGCTCGATGACCTTGGCGCTCTCGGCGATAAAGATGCCCTTCTGCGGCTCCAGTACGCAGCGCAGCTCACGCTCGGTCAGTCGCACATAGGCATCGAGCCGCTCGTCCTCGAGCGAATCGATTCGCAGCACCTCAACGGCATCAGTCATAGTAGCCAGCCCGCACCCTTCTTACAGCAGCATCTATATCAAACGAGGCGACGCCAAGCGCCGCCCCTCAATCATTCGAATTCTACAAAGACTAACGCTTTTTGTTTAGGAATTATTCTCTGTAATGTTTCTCGTTCTTTTGATTATTTGATATATCCATATTATCCTGCCTATACGAGCTAATGTTATCATTTTGTTATCGGCATTGATAACACCTACTCGATAACTGTGGATAATAACTATATGTAGCATGTCAAATTATAAGCTATTTTGCTTAGAGATTCAACACAAAACTGAAATTTTACTTTTCCTTATATTCATCTGGTATTGCTATTTGAAATGTTTCACACAACAGCATCACATCATGCACATCATTTTTATCGTGTTCATATCCCAAATGAAGCATTACCTGACTCAATGGTTCAATACAAGAAACAGTTATATCTCCAACTTTTCCAATACCGGAAAAAGTTTTTGATGGAAATATATCTCCCTCATAAACAATTCCGTCATCTGTAAATTCAAAACAATGTAAATCAATGATTCTTTGTTTATCATCTTTCCAGACAGTATGACCATCCGTTGTATAATCAGTATTTACTTCCTCAAATCCATGCTGCTTAATCACATAAATATAATCATGATAATGTTTCAGTTCAACAAACAAATCAATATCATTGTGTATTCTTGATTCTCTTTTAAGAAGTGCATCAACACCCCATCCGCCATCTAAATATACTTTAATTTCGTTTTGCAAAGCATATTTTATAATTTCACATGCATCTTCTGTACGTACCATAATCTATCCTCCAAATTCAAATCTTTGTATGCTTTCCAACTCACTAAAAGCCTGAAATTTGTCAGTCTTTCATCCTTTTTGTTATCAATCACCAATTAGCTGTAATCCATTAGGATTTAGCTGATATATTTTATCGCACACCTCTTCAATATACTTTCTATCGTGAGAAATGCTAATGACAGCCCCCGGAAATTCTCGGAGCATTTTTCTTATTACCGGACCGGACAATGGTGAAAAATTTCTTGTCGGTTCATCCAGAATAAGAACATTTGCACCACTTAAGCTCATCCTCAAGAGAAGCACTTTCGCCTTTTGTCCGCCTGATAACTCCCGAATCGGATGCTCCATTTCATCTGGTGTGTATTTAAGTGAACCAAGGTATGTTCTAATTCTTGTACGCTCTTCTTTATCTCCTGTTTTATCAAGGTAATCAACCGGTGTAACATCCAAATCCAGCAGGTCTTCATAAGTTTGAGGCATATATTCTGCTTTAATGTCATTCCGATTTAGGAGTTCTTCCGCTATCTTTTTTAGAAGAGTCGTTTTTCCTGCCCCGTTGGCTCCTATCATACAGATTTTTTCTGAACCTTTTATTTTTAAATGAATTCCTTCTGCTAAAATTCTTTTGCCATCCGGAGTCACAAGCTTTGAAAGTTCATATTCTATGACCGTTTTTCCTGCGGGAATGTGTGAGTTTTCATCCCCTAATTTGACAAAGATTGCTTCTTCCTGTTCCGGCATCTGAGTCATATTTTCATCTTCTGTCAGTACATTTGGAAAGTGACTGTTCCGCATCTGTTGCCGCAGATACATTTGGAATAGTCATTTCTTTTTTATTCTCCATTCGCATCCTCTCCTTTCAAACCGCCGAGAATAATGGAAATCAGTTCTATTACACTCAGCAGTTCATCATCCACACCTTTTCCTGCTTCAATCCTTTTCAGTTCCGCAAGGACTGTGGCAAATTCCGTTTTCAACGCCTTATACACTCTCGGATTGCCCTGTACCACCACATCCTGATTTAAGCAACGGCGGTAACAATACTCCTGTTTTGGCAATCCTGATAGAGCTACAGCTCTGTTAATGAGTTCGTTTTCTTCGGGCGATACTCGAAACCCTACTGTGATATTCCTCCAACGATTTTTGTTATCTCTGTTCTTAGCTGACATTTTCAAAATCTCCTTTCCCTAAATCATCTAATTTTTCTGCCATCTCAATCTGCTTTGACGGAAAGAGGTGTGCGTACTGATAAGTAATATCAATACTTTCGTGACCAACTCGGTCAGCAATCGCCACCGCAGAAAAGCCCATATCAATCAAGAGTGAAATGTGGCTGTGACGGAGATCGTGAATGCGGATACGCTTCACGCCTGCCGCCTTTGCCCCTCTGTCCATCTCGTGATGAAGATAGCTTTTCGTCACCGTAAAGATACGGTCTTTCTTCTTCAATCCGTAAAGCATACCGAGATATTCTTTCATTTCCTCACACAGAAACTTCGGCATTTTAATCGTGCGGTTGCTCTTTTTCGTTTTCGGAGAAGTAATCACATCCTGCCCTTTCAAACGCTGATAGGATTTATTGATTGTGACTGTTTCCTTATCAAAGTTGAAATCTGCCGGAGTCAAAGCTAACAGCTCGCCCTCTCGGATACCGCACCAGTAAAGCATTTCAAACGCATAAAAGGAAACAGGCTTGTCCATCATCTCAAAAGAGAATTTCTTGTATTCTTCCTTTGTCCAGAACAGCATTTCCTTGTGTTCCTCACGTCCCATATTTCCCACCTTTGCCGCAGGATTGGAACGCAGTTCATAGTAGCGGACAGCGTGATTGAAAATGGCGGACAACTGATTGTGCAGCGTTTTCAGATACGTCTGTGAATAAGGCTTTTTCTTCTCATCACGATAGGCAAGCATTTCATTCTGCCAAGTAATAATCTCCTTTGTGGAAATCTCGCTGATTTTCAGTTTCCCGAAATACGGAAGTATCTTTGTGCGTATGATATGCTCTTTGGTAAGCCACGTGTTTTCCTTCAAACGGTTCTTCACATCATTGATATAAAGCTCCGTAAAGGCTTCAAAACTCATATCAAGGTCTGAAGAAGTCTGCAATTTGAACATTCTTTCCCATTCCTGTGCTTCTCGTTTGGTAGCAAAGCCACGCTTGCATTTCTGCTTGCGTTCCCCTTTCCAGTTCACATACCTTGCCATCACATACCAAGTACCGTTATCTTCATTCTTAAATACCGGCATTTACATTTCCCCCTTTCCTGCTCCGTAGAGCCTTTCGTAAAAATACTGGCGATTTACACGCCCTGCAATCGTAATAAAGCCCTTTGCTTTCAATTCCTCATTTAATTGTCTGATGAGTTTATATGCATAAGGTTTTGATACGTTTAGTTCCTGAGCCACATCTTCGGCTCGGATAAATCTGTTTCCATATCCTTTTTCTTCCTTTCTTAAAATAATTTTTTGCTTGCCGCTTTCTCCGTGTTAAAGTTCCAACAGGCACTCCTGCTTGTCGGCAGGCGCTGTGCTGTCCCAATGCACCGCAGTACATCAGGCGCTCGCTCGTATAGGGGTTCCCGAAAAGTCGGAGACTTTTGGGGAAGAGGAGGAGCAGTGCAGCGAATGAGCTTTTGTGCTTGCACACAAGCGAACGATACGGAACTTGCTCCGACGAGGTCTTGGCGGTTTGGCTTTTCGGACGGTCATTCAGTTGTCGCATTAAGCATATTTGTTTAATTCGTAATTTATTTTACTAAACATATTTGCTATTGTCAAGTGGTTGCAAAGAAAATATTAAACATTTTTGTTTCGGTTTTTCTTGACTTCCACTAAACATTTCTGCTATACTTATTTCACTAAATATAAAAGGAGCGTATCATTATGGCTATCAGCGAAAGAATACATTTTTTCAGACTAATGCGTGGTATGACACAAAAGTATCTCGGTACAGCAATCGGTTTTCCAGAAAAGAGTGCTGATGTGCGTTTGGCACAGTACGAAACTGGTACACGCAAACCGAAAGCAGACCTTACAAATGCATTGGCACAGGTGCTTGATGTTTCTCCACAGGCTCTTGATGTTCCTGACATAGACAGCTATATCGGTCTTATGCACACTCTGTTTACCCTTGAAGATATTTACGGTCTTACTGTCAGTGAAGCAGACGGAGAGGTATGCTTAAAGGTCAACAAGGACAAAGGCAGAGAAGCATATGAACTCCTCAAAATGCTGTATGCTTGGAAAGAACAGGCAGACAAGCTATCTTCCGAAGAAATCAACAGAGAAGAATACGATAACTGGCGTTACCATTATCCAGAGTTCGACACCACACAGCGTTGGGCAAAAGTTCCATCACAGGAATTAAGTGACGCTCTCGTGGAAGCATTCAAAGACCACTTGAAAGATAAATAAGCACCTACAGGACCTGCCACTGGCAGCTCCCTACAGATGCTTTGGCAACGACAAAAAAGCCCTTAACTATGGTTATTAACCACAGCTAAGGGCTTAGTTTATAATATGGAATTTGTTCAGAGCCAAGCTCCGAACTTTAGTCTGCAAGCCACCTGTTAATTGTTCCGTTACCCATAAACCACTGGATAACAAGAATAATGGCACTTGCTATGACTGTTATCAATTTGTTATCAAAAGACTAATCGAAATCGCTGAAACCCGCATAAACACTGGCTTTTTTAAGCAACTCGATTTATTCCAACCCGATAATACCGTGGGCAAATAGGAGATTTACGCCTCAATGCGACGATACGTCACGAACTCATAATCGAGGCCTTCGTCACCCTCGCCCGCGGCAATCGTGGCAACCCCTTCGCGCCGCGCAACTTCCCACGCGGGATCGGCGTCCAAGTCGGGAAAGTACGTGTCCACGGGATGGACGCAGTGGTTATGCGTGACCTCGGCCTCCACGCAGTACGGCAAAAACTGCCGATAGACATCGCCGCCGCCGATCACCCAGGCAACGGGCTCATCGGCAACCGCGGCGAGCGCCTCGCCGATACTATGCACCACGTCGACACCTTCGGGCGAAAAATCCTCGTCGCGCGTGAGCACGATATTGCGACGATTCTTGAGCGGACGCCCGCCGGGAAAACTCAGCAGGGTCTTGCGCCCCATAATAACCGGGCAACCTTTGGTGCACGCCACAAAATGACGCATGTCGGCACGGTTGGACACCACCATGTCGCCCTCGCACCCAATACCCCAGTCATCGCACACGGCGACAATGGCAGAAAGCTTACACGTCATGCGCGTCACCTACACCGCAATGGGGATGTTCTTGACCTGCGGACCGTGCTCATAGCCCTCGACAATCAGGTCGTCGGTCGTAAACGCATAGAAGTCATGCACATCGGGGTTAAGCGTTACCTTAGGCGCGGCAAACTGCGGACGCTCGATAAGCTCGCGGACGATATCGACATGACGGTCGTAAATGTGGGCATCGGCGATCACATGCAGCAACTCACCGGCGATCATATCGACCGACTGCGCAACCATCATCAGCAAAATGGCATACTGGCACACATTCCAGTTGTTCGCGGCCAAAATGTCCTGGCTACGCTGGTTGAGAATCATGTTGAGCGTCGGTTTGTCATCCTGAGGGCGTTGCGTCACGTTATACGTCACGCTGTAGGCGCACGGATACAGGTGCATCTCGGACAGGTCGCTAAACACATAGGTATTCGTCATGATGCGGCGGCTGTACGGCGTATGCTTAAGGTCGTACAGCACGCGATCCATCTGGTCAAAGTCGCCCTCGGCATAATGGCTTTTCTGCCCAATCTGATACCCGTAGGCCTTGCCGATGGAGCCAGTCTCGTCGGCCCACTCATCCCAAATATGGCTGTTGAGGTCATGCACGTTATTGGACTTCTTTTGATAGATCCACAGGATCTCGTCCATCGCAGACTTAAGCGCCGTGCGGCGCAGGGTAAGCGCCGGAAACTCCTCACGCAGGTCATAGCGTGCCGTGACACCAAAGTTTTTAATGGTATAGGCAGGGTTGCCGTCCTCCCACACCGGACGGACCTTTTGGCCCTCGGTGGTGGTGCCATGGTCCAAAATATCGCGGCACATGGTTACAAACTGTTGATCAGCTTTGCTCATTGACCCTCCCGTCAGTCGCCTATAAGCGAGATTCATTGTATCCCAGGCACATGCGGCCCCACAGCCCAAACATATGCCTTCATTTTCTGGCATATGCCAGAAATTCCTTGCGTAAATCTGCGCGTTCGCTATTCTATTGTTGACATATGTCAGATAAGGAGAGCACATGGCAGGAAGACGCGAAAAACTGCGCCGCGTTGGGATCATCCCCGAATATCGCGGCTTTACCCCCGACGGCCTTGCCAGCGGAGACGCCATCGACATGACGGTCGACGAGCTCGAAGTCCTGCGCCTGTGCGACCTGGAAGGTCTCAACCAAGAGGCTGTCGCCCAGCAAATGGGCATCGCCCGTGCCACCGTGGCGGCCATCTGCAGCCGCGCGCATCGCAAGGTGGCAAACGCGTTGGTCAATGGTCGGGCGCTCATCATCGAAGGCGGCAATATTGCGTACTCCCCCATTACCACGGCAACGGCCGTATGGCCAGCAAAGGAGGTCGACACCATGAGGGTGGCAACCACGTACGACAACGGCAACATCTTTATGCACTTTGGCCGCAGCGAGCAGTTCAAGATCTACGACATTCAGGATGGCAAGGTACTCAACGAGCAGGTCGTGGGCACCGACGGCACCGGCCACGGTGCCCTTGCGGGCCTGCTCGCCAACGGTGGCGTGGACACGCTCATCTGCGGCGGCATCGGCGGTGGCGCCATCAACGCGCTTGCCCAAGCCGGCATCACGGTATACGCAGGTGCCCAGGGCAGCTGCGACGCTTGCGTCGAGGCCCTCATTGCCGGCACGCTCGCGCAGACCGGCGAGGCCACCTGCGACTGCCATGGCCACGGCCACGACCACGAGCACACCCATGAGCATGGCGGGTCCTGCGGCTGCCACGGCCACCACGACCACGAAGGCCACGAGGGCTGCGGCTGCCACTAACGGCACGGCACCGCGAGCTCGGGGCGCGAAGCCGAACGCAACCCAACAATCAAAGCCAACAACAAAGGCCACCCGGTAGCATCCGAGTGGCCTTTGCCATATCAAGCTGGAATTACAGCTCTATTTCTTATTACGCATCTGCGCTTCCATCTGGCGCAGCAGCTCCATATCGGACTTGGGACCGCCCATGCCGCCCAGACCCATAGCGTCCAGCCCAGGGATATTGGGCATGCGCATCTTCTTGCCCTTCTTGCCCTTTTTGCCCTTCTTGCCGCCGGCCTGTGCCTGATTGGCCATCGTGCGCATGCGGCCCATCATCTTATTCATCTCGCCCCACTGCTTCATAAGGCTGTTGACCTCGGTGGGGGTTACGCCGGCGCCCTTGGCAATACGCGCGCGACGCTGACCGTTGATGATGGAGGGACGCAGGCGCTCCTCCTTGGTCATCGACATGATGATGGCCTCGTTCTTATCGAAGATGCCCTCGTCCAGGTTGCCGCCCATCTGGTTGAGTGCACGCTGACCACCGGGGAGCATGCCCAGGATACCCTTCATGCCGCCCATCTTTTTGACGGCTTTCATCTGGTCGAGCATGTCGTTCATGGTGAAGCCCTCGCGCAGCATACGCTCGGCAGCCTCGAGCTGCTCTGCATCGGCTGCCTCCTGGGCCTTCTCGATGATGCCGACGACGTCGCCCATGCCCAAGATTCGCTTGGCCATGCGATCGGGATAGAACGGCTCAAGAGAATCGGGTTTCTCGCCCATGCTCACGAACTTGATGGGCTTGCCGGTCACCTGACGCACCGAAAGTGCGCCACCGCCACGGGCGTCACCGTCGAGCTTGGAGATGATCACGCCGTCAAAGTCGGTGCGATCGGCGAAGGTCGAGACGACGTTAACGATATCCTGGCCGGTCATGGCATCGACGACCATCAGCACCTGGTCGGGCTTGACGGCCTTCTTGATGTCGACGGCCTCCTGCATCATCTGCTCGTCGATCTGAAGACGACCGGCGGTATCGACAATGACCACGTCACGCAGGTGGTCGACGGCCTCCTGAATGGCACCCTTGGCGATGTCGACCGGGTGCGCGCCGTCGCCGCGGAAGACCGGAACGCCGATCTCTCCACCGAGCGTGGCCAGCTGGTCGGCAGCGGCGGGACGGTAGACGTCGCACGCGGCGAGCAACGGCGAGCGGCCCTGCTTCTTGAGCAGGTAGGCAAGCTTTACGGCAGCCGTGGTCTTACCGGAGCCCTGCAGGCCCACGAGCATGATGACATTGGGAATGCGGTTGCTAAAGACGAGCTTGCTCTCGGTTGAGCCGAGCATCTCGGTGAGCTCGTCGAGCACGATCTTGACGACGTTTTGCGCCGGCGACAACGACTCCATGACCTCGGCGGTCATGCAGCGCTCCTTGGTCTTGGCAACGAACTCCTTGACAACCTTAAAGTTAACGTCGGCCTCGAGCAGCGCCATGCGAATATCGCGCATGGCCGAAGTGATATCGGCCTCGGTCAGTTTACCCTTGCCGCGCAAGCGGTCAAATGTGTCGTTGAGGCGATCGCTCAGAGAATCAAACACTAGTCACTCCTTAATTGGACTCGCCCACCAGGGCGCGGCAGAAATCTTTGGCGTTAAACTCCTGCAGGTCATCGACCTGCTCGCCCACGCCGATGCGCAGGATCGGGAGCTTGAGCTTCTCGGCCACGGCCATGGCAATACCGCCCTTAGCCGTGCCGTCGAGCTTAGTCATGATAATACCGTCCAGGCCCAGCGCCTCGTTAAACTCGAGCGCCTGGTTCAGACCGTTCTGGCCAGTGGCGGCATCGATCACAAGCACGACCGAGACCGGCATGGGACCGGCGGCCATATTTGCGGCGCGCTTACGCGTCACGTTGACCACCTTGGCGAGCTCGCGCATGAGCTCGGGGCTCGTGTGCAGACGACCGGCGGTATCAATGAGCACCAGGTCGCTGCCGCGCTTATCGGCCTCGTCGAGCACGTCATAGCACACGCTCGCCGGATCGGAGCCGCGGTCACGCTTGATGACGGGCACGCCGGCACGCTGGCCCCACACATCGAGCTGCTCGATGGCGGCGGCGCGGAAGGTGTCGGCCGAACCGATCACCACGTTCTTGCCGCGGGCGGCCATGGCGCTCGCAATCTTGCCGACCGTCGTGGTCTTGCCGGCACCGTTGATGCCGACAAACAGCACGCAGCTCGGCGTGTCGGAAAACGGATCGCGCTCAACAGGCACAAAATGGCCCTCGAGCTGCTCGGCCAGGGCGCGGCGAAGCTGCGGGGCGGTCTTGAGGTTCTTCTTGGCGGCGGCGTCGCGCAGGTCATCGGAGACCTGAATAGCGACCTCGGCACCCATGTCACCCATGACGAGGGTGTCCTCAAGGTCCTCCCAAAAATCCTCGTCGACCTCGCCACCAAAGTAGAAGACCTCGTTGAGGGCCTCGCGACTGCGCTCAAGTCCGCGCGAGAGTGCGTCAAAGAATCCCATTATGCATTCACGACCTTTCCGGTTTCGCGATCGAGTTTTTGCGAGACGACGCGACTGACGCCGTCGGCTTGCATCGAGACGCCGTAGAGAACGTCAGCATCCTCCATAGTACGGCGCTGATGCGAGATTACCAAGAGCTGCGTATCGGAACGCAGCACATCGAGGGCGCCGATGAGCTTGGACAGGTTAGCGTCATCGAGTGCCGCCTCGACCTCGTCCAGCACATAGAACGGCACCGTGCGCGTGCGGTACACGGCAAAGAGCAGGGCGAGCGCCGTCAGGCTCTTCTCGCCGCCCGACATGAGCATCATCTTGGTGATGCGCTTGCCGCGCGGCTGCGCCACGACCTCGATACCCGTCTCGGCAGGATGCTCGGGATCGGTCATCTCCAGATGAGCCTGACCGCCCGGGAAGAGCATAGCGAAGATCTCGCGGAAGTTCGCGTCGACCTTCTCAAACGTCACCAGGAAGGCCTTCCGCATCTTGCGATCAATGGCCACCGTGATCTTGGTGAGCGCCTTGCGCGCGCTCTCCAAATCGGCCAGCTGCTCCTCAATGTAATCGGCGCGGCGCTTGAGCTGCTCGTACTCCTCCATGGCGACTTGGTTCACAGGGCCCAGGTTGTTGATCTGGCGCACGAGCTGGTTGAGCTCGCGCTCGGCGGCGTCGCGGTCGGTAGGCGCAGGAAGCATGAGCGCTTCCTCGAGCACCGTGGTGCCATCGGCGGTGATGGCCTTGATGGCAGCCTCGACCTGTACCTCGAGCTTGCCGCGCGCCACCTTGAACTCATTTTGCGTCGTGGCGGCAACATCGACCCGCTCTTTGGCGCGGGCGACCTCGGTCTTGGCGTCCTCGATGGTCTTCTTGAGCGAGGCCGAGTCCGCCTCCTCGAGCGACGCCTGGTCGCGCAGGCGCGCAGCCCAATCCGACGCGCGCTCCAGCAGGGCCGAATAGCGCTCGTGCATGGGGTCGACACGCAGGCGCAGGAGCTCGAGCGAGCGCGAGGCCTGGCGCGTTCCGCGGATACGGCGGTCGATGCCCTCCAGGCGATGCTCCAGATCGGGCACGCGGCCCTTCAGCGAACGAAGGCGCTCGCTGGTCTGGGCCAGGCGAACCTTGGCGTCGGCGAGTTTGCCGGCTGCCTCGGAATCGTCGCGGCGCACGCGATCGAGCTCGTCGTTGGCCTCGGCAATCTGCAAGCCTAAGTCGCTCGCCTGCGCACGGGCCTCGTCACGCGAACGGGTAAGTTCGTCCACGCGCGGACGCGCGGCGCGAACGGCCTCAGCGGCCTGCTCGCGACGCTTGGAAATCCGCACCCGCTCGACCTCGGCATTGTTGGCGCTTTGCTCCAGGCGGCCGATCTCGGAGAGCAGCGAGCGGCGCTCGCCCTCAAGACGGGCGATCTCGCCAGCGGCATCGCCCTCGGCGGCACGGGCCTCCTCGACGGCGACGTTGGCCTCAACGACTTGGTCCGACACATGCTCAAACACGGCAGCCAGATCGGGCTCCAGGCCCTCCAGCTCGCGGATAAGACGTTTGCGCTCCAAAGCGCCCGAAGCCTCGCCGGCATCGAGCCCCACACGCACCAGGCCACCACAGCTCACGCGGGCGCCATCGGGCGTCACGTAGGTCACACCGTCAACGACGGGCGCGGCCAGTGCGGCAGCCAAATCATCGACCACGTAATAGCCGCCGAGCAGTGCCTCGACAACCGGACCATAACCGGCGCGCACGGACAGGCGATCGACCAGACGCGAACCGGCAGCGCTCTCGGCGGCAGCAGAGCCGCTCACGCCGCGCGCCATCAGCAGCGCCTCGCCCGAGGCCTTCTTCTGGTCCAGGGCAGCGCGACCGGCGCGCTCGAGTGCGGCAGCGTTATCGAACAACAGGGCATCGATATCGCCGGCGAGCAGCTGCTCAACCAGGCCCTCAAGCTCACGCGGTGCCTCGAGCACATCACCCAGACGGCCCGAAACATCATCGCCCAGCGCGCCCACCAGACGGCTTACGAGCGGCGAGCTGTCTGCCATGCGGGCATCGAGCTTCTTTTGGCTGGCAAGCTCCGAGCGTACCTCGGACAGCTTGTTGCGCGCCTCGCCCTCGCGGGCACGCAGGTCCTTGAGGGCAGCGCGTGCCGTCTCGGTGGCCTCGCGCGCATCGCTCTGGGCCTGACGAGCCGCCTCAAGGGCGCTCTCAAGCTCCTCGGCACGGTCGCGGCGGCTCTCAAGCGATGCCGTGACCTCCTCGAGCTGTTCATCAATCTGCTCCAGGCGCGAGGCATACATGTTGTCCTCGACCTCGGCATTGGAAAGCGAATCCTTCACCTTGGCGAGCTCGAGCGCGGCGTTATCGGCCACACGCTGCACATCGCGCTGCTCGCGCATGAACTGCGAAATCTGCGCATCAAGCGCCACGCGGCGCTCGTGAAGCTCGGCGGCGGCAGGACCAGCGGCGTCGACGTCCTCCTGGGCCTGCATATGCGCGCCGGTCACTTCCTCAAGCTGGGCACGCGCATCCTCGAGCTCCTCGACTACGCGACGGCGCTGATGCTCGGAGCTCGAGATCTGGCCGCGCATGTCGGACAGGCGCGACACCATGTTGTGGCCCTTTTCCTCGAGCAGGCGCATGTCGGAATTAATGCGGCCGACCACATCTTGCATGTGCCGGCGCTGCTCGCCCAAGTCGCCCACAAACAGGCCCTTTTCTTCGAGCATGACCTGGAGCTTCTCGAGCTCGCGCTCTTTCTCACCCAGACGGTACTGCGCAAGCTCCAGCTCGGCGGCGCCCTCCTTAGAGCGGCTCTCCAGGTCGTTCCACTGCGATTGCAGCGAACGCAGCTCGTCGACGGCCAGCATCTGCGTAAGCTCGTTCGCGCGCGAGGACAGCTCTTTGTACTTGCGCGCGCGATCGACCTGACGCTCCAGCGGCCGCAGCTGACGGGCGATCTCCTTATTGATGTCGCGGGCACGGGTTAGGTGCTCGTCCATCGACTTGATCTTTTTGAGCGCACGCTCCTTGCGGCGCTTGTGCTTGGAGATGCCGGCGGCCTCCTCAATGAGGGCGCGGCGCTCCTCGGGGCGGCTCTGCAAAATGGCATCGAGCTTGCCCTGGCTGATGATGGAATGCGTATCCTTGCCCAGGCCAGAATCGTGCAGGATGTCCTGGATGTCCATCAGGCGGCACGGGCTCGAGTTGATGAGGTACTCACTTTCGCCCGAGCGGTACATGCGGCGGGTGATAGCCACCTCGTCAAAGTCGACAGGCAACATATGGTCCGAATTATCGAGCACCAGCGTGACCTCGGCCACACCCACCGGCTTGCGCGCCGACGAGCCCGAGAAGATGACGTCCTCCATGGCCTGGCCGCGCAGCTGCTTGGCGCTCTGCTCGCCCAGGACCCACAGAATCGAGTCGGAGATGTTCGATTTTCCCGAGCCGTTGGGACCGACGATGACGGTTAGGCCCGGCTCAAACGTCATGTGGGCGCGGTCGGCAAACGACTTGAACCCTTTGAGCGTGAGGGACTTGAGATACACGGTTCCTCGCTTAAACAGGCTTCTTGTTGAGAATCACGCCGTTGGTGGTGTAACCCATGCGGTCGAGCGCCTCGAGCGCAGCGGCTCCCTCGGCCTCCTTCTTGGAGGAACCGGTGCCGCGGCCCTGGCGAATACCGTCGATGAGGACCACGGCGGTAAAGGTCGGTGCGTGCGCCGGGCCCTCAGAGCCAACGAGCTTGTACGCCGGAGGCTCGTGGCCGTCGGCCTGCACGCACTCCTGCAAGAACGACTTGGGGTTCGCGGGGTGCTCGGCACGCTCGGAGGCCAGGTGCGGCTTAAGCGTACGGTGAATGAACTCCGCCGCCGCATCCCAGCCAGCATCCAGATACAGCGCGCCCACGAGCGACTCGTAGACGTTCTCGAGCGCCGAGTGCAGGCCGCGCGCGCCGGTACCGGTCTCGGAGGCACCAAAGATGATGATGTCGTCGATGCCCAGCTCATGGGACACCTCGGACAGCGTGGCACCCGAGACAAGGGACACCTTCAGGCGCGTAAGCTTGCCCTCGTCAAACTCCGGATAGGATTCAAAGAGCGAACGGGCAACCACGGCGCCCAAAATGGAATCGCCCAAAAACTCAAGACGCTCATAGCTCGCCGAGACGGGCTGACCTTCCACGGCAGAGGGGTGCGTGAGCGCCGCGCGCAGCAGCACCTTGTTATTGAACTCGTGGCCCAGGATTTCCTGGGCGCGCGCGAGTCGTTGAGATAAAGCCAAGACTTAGGCCTCCTTGGCGTTTTCAATAGCGTCGACAGCGTCGGCGACAGAGTTGAGCGACAGCAGGGTCTCGTCATCGATCTCGAGGTCGAACTCGTCCTCGATGGCCGTCACCAGCTGCAGACGCTCGAGCGAATCGGCATCGAGATCGTCGAAGGTGGTCTCGTCGCTAATCTCGGCGACATCGACGCCCAGAACGTCAGCGGCGACTTCGGCGATCTTATCGAAGATTTCGAAGCGGTCCATAGCGCTTCCTCTCGTATTGCGTGAACATCAACGCGCTGGCGCCGCAAGCGCAGCGCCAAGACACGGTTTTGATTCTACCCCACGACGCAGGCCGCGAGGCACATAACAGCGCCCTAACTCGCTCCTACAAAACGATGCCGTCCATAGAGTTGGCGACGTTCTCGACAAGCCCGGCGCGCACGGCCTCCGCCGCGGCGAGCGTACCGTTTTTGACGGCCTCGACTGAGGTGGCACCATGGCCGATCAGAACTACGCCACGCAGGCCCAGCAGAATGGCGCCACCCTTAGCATCACCCGAGAGCTTTGCCTTAATCTCGCGCATCTGCTTTTTTATGAGCAGCGCGGCAATCTTGGTGCCGAGCGAAGACATAAAGACACCCTTGAGCTCCTGCAGCAAAAACTTGGCAGCGCCCTCGGTGGCCTTGAGTGCGATGTTGCCCGACATGCCGTCGGCGACCACGACGTCAAAATTGCCCGACGTAAGATCGGTGCCCTCGCAGTTGCCCACAAAACCGGGAACAGCGGCCTTCATGGCCGGAAAGCACGACTTGGTGAAGTTGGAGCCCTTTTCGTCCTCGGTGCCGTTGGCAAGCAGACCGACGCGGGGATGCTCAATGCCCAAGACGACGCGCGCATAGGCGCTACCCATCTGGGCAAAACGAACCATGTCGTCGACCTCGACATCGGGGTTGGCGCCCATGTCGCAGAGGACCGTCAGGCCGCCAGCGCGGTTGGGCAGTGCATTGGTGAGGCACGGACGGACCGGCTGCTTCTTGCCCTCGGCCTGATACCTAAATGGCGTCACGTAGGCGGTAGCGGCAGCGGTCATGGCGCCGGTGGAGCCGGCAGAAAAGAAGGCATCCGCGTTACCCTTCTTGATAGCGCGGCAGGCAAGCACGATCGAGGACTTGCGCTTGGTCATCACGGCTCGAATGGGATCGTCATCCATGGCGATGACATCGGGCGCCTCCAAGGCCTCAACGCGAGCGTGAGCCGCGGCAAAGGGGTTCACGATCTCTGCGGGACCGACGGCCAAGACCTCGATATCGGGATCCACCGCAAGCGCCGCCTCGATACCGTCGAGGACAACCTGGGGCTTCTCGTCTCCACCCACAACGTCTACACAAACGCGAACGTTACTCATATACATACTCCTTATACAAAAATGGCCGACTCATTGAGCCGGCCATTGTGGTTCCAGTTGGAACGGCATCGCATCCAGAGTATACAGTTACTCGGTAACGATAACCTCGCGGTCCTTGTAGAAACCGCAGCTGGGGCACACGTGGTGCGGGAGCTTGACAGCGCCGCAACGGGGGCACGTGGACTGAGCCGCAGCCGAGATCTTCATGTTGGCGGAACGGCGGGTGTGAGTGCGGATACGACCCTGCTTTTGTTTAGGTACGGGCATAGTGACCTTCCTTATGAACTATCCAGTGTGGCGATTACGCGCAAGTAGCGATACTACCACAGTTTTACTCGTCAAGCTTGAGATTCTTCAATGCTGCAAATGGATTTTCCGTGGCAGCGGCCCATTCGGCCTCTGCTTGAGCGGCGCAATCGCATTGCTCGACGTTGAGATTGATGCCGCAGGTGGGGCATAGGCCGCGACAATCGGGCTTGCACAGGACAACGAACGGCGTGTCCATGACAACCGCGTCGTTGATGGGCTCACCCAGATCGACGATGCGATCCTCGCCCAGTAACTCGTAGCCGTCTTCGTAGGCCTCGGGATCCTCGGGCTCGTTAAAGAGATAGAATTCCTCGATCTCACCGGCGATATCAAACGAAGCGGGCTCCAGGCAACGGTCGCACTCACCGGTTGCATGCGCGCGGACCATGCCCGTAAGCAGAACACCGGTGCCGGCATTGGTAAAGACCACATCGTAATCAATGCCGTTCTGCAGCTGGTACTCCTTCTCGCCCACCGTATAGGTGGCAACATCGACCTTACCGGTCAGCGGATACGAATCTCCAGGAAACTCGAGCTGCTCGGAAAGATCGACGGTAACGCTCGGGAACTCAGCCATTACCACTGACCATTCTGTTGGGCGGCACCCTCGTTGAGCTGCTGACGGCAACGGGTAACGGTGCCGGTCAGGCTCTTGAGGTTCTCCTCCAGGTGCGTAAAGACCTGCTCTGCATAGTCCTCGGCAGCATAACGCGTCTCGCGCTCGTACTGCTGGGCACGATCGCGGATGTCGTCGGCCTGCTGCTGCGCAAGGCGGACGATCTCCTGCTCACCGGCAATGGTGAGGGCCTGCTGCTGAGCGTCGGCGATGATGGAATCGGCCTGGGCGGCGGCGGAAGCCATAAGCTCCTCGCGCTCCTTAAGGATACGGCGGGACTTCTGCCACTCCTCGGGATAGCTCATGCGGATCTCGTCGAGGATGTTGAAGAACACGTCGGCGTCGATGACCTTGAACTGAGCGTTCTTGCCGAAAGGCGGCTTGGCTTCCTCGATCAGCCCTTCGAGCTCATCGACCAAGCTGACGATCCTATCGCCAGGAAAATTCTCGCCCGGCATCCGGTCTCCTTTCATAGGTAACATATCATCGTGCTAGTTTACCACATGCCACCAGGCAATAAGAAACGTCACGAAAAGCGATGTTTGAGCGCTTTGACCACATTGGGCGGAACAAAATTGGAAACGTCGCTACCGAGCGAAGCAATCTGGCGCACCACCGAACTCGAGATGTAGCCGTACTGCGGAGCACTCATGACAAAGATGGACTCCAGCTCGTTATCCAAGCGATAGTTGAGGTCGGCCTGCTGCAGCTCATACTCAAAGTCGGTCATGGCGCGCAGGCCCTTGACCACGGCCCCCGCCCCCTGCTCACGAGCGAAGTCGACCAAGAGGCCGGTAAAGGGCAGGACCTCGACGCCGTCGATATCGCCGAGCGCCTCGCGGGCCAGCGCCACGCGCTCATCGAGCATAAACGTGGTGCCCACGCCGTTTTTGCCCTGCGACTCGGCAACAGCGACGATCACGCTGGGAAAGATGCGACGGGCGCGGCGGATCACATCGATATGGCCAAACGTGATGGGATCGAAGGTGCCCGGGACGATCACGCGGTTGATGGTGTCATTCATGGGCGTTCTCCTGAACCGTCATGGCATCGTTGTTGTAAGCATCGGTGCCGGCGCAATCTTCCTCACTATCGTCATCGCCGACCCAACGAAGCAGGTCGACCGAGGTAATGCCGTAGCGCTTCTCGCGCACGATCTCAAAGCCTGCCGGATGCGCGCCCGCATCGGCGGCGGCATGCTCAAACAGGGCATAAGCGCCAGGTGCAAGCAGACCCTGCTGAGCCAGGTTCTGCAGCAGTATCTCGACCGGCTCGGCACCAAAAGCATAGGGCGGGTCGAGCAGGACCAGATCAAAGGGGCCGCCCGGCACACGACCGCGCGAGGCGCTCGCCAGCATGTCGCCCGTTACCACGCGCCAACGCGCACGGTCACGGCAGAGCGACTCGATATTCTTGGTAATGAGCCGCGCGGCATTCCGATCGATCTCGAACGTCGTGAGTGAGCGGGCACCACGTGAGAGCATCTCTAACCCTAAGGCACCGGAGCCGCCAAAAGCGTCCAGCACGCGGACCTCGTCCAGATCGAAGTCGAATGCCGACATGACCATAGATGCGCATGCCTCGCGCACGCGATCGGTCGTGGGGCGGGTGACATCGCGACCACGGGGCTCCTCGATCTTACGACCGCGCCATTCGCCGCCGATGATTCTCATCCTCCGCTGACCTCCTTAAAAATGTGTCGATATCGCATGGCGACTGCATCGCGCAGGGGGCGCGTCGCCACGGAGTCAAGGTTGCAAGCATACCGCAAGAGCTCGACTGCGTCCAAATGGGCCCACTCGATCAGCTCCTCGTCGGCATCCAGGTCAACAAAGCGCAGGGTCACTCCGCCATGCTGGCGGTACCCCAGGATTTCGCCCTCGTGGCGCAGACGCAGGTCCATCTGGGCGAGCGTAAAGCCATCCGAGGTCTTCTCGAGCGATTGCAGGCGATCTTGTGCTGCCGAAGCGCCGCCGTTGCCCTTGGAGTGCGTCATGACCAGGCACGTGCCCGACACGCTGCCACGGCCCACGCGACCGCGCAGCTGGTGCAGAGCAGCCAAACCAAAGCGCTCGCCGTTCTCGATGACCATGACGGTGGCGTTAGGCACGTCGACGCCCACCTCGACCACCGTAGTCGAGACGAGCACATCGATCTCGCCACGCTTGAAGGCGTCGATCACGCGATCCTTCTCCCCCGCTGGCATGCGGCCGTGAAGGCGCTCGATGGCAAGCCCCGGCAACGCCAGACGCAGGCGATCGAGCTCGGTCGCCGTATCGTGCAGCGGCACGGGAACCGTCACGCGACCCTCGTCGTCGCGGGCGATGCCGGGCACGTCTTCCAGCTCATCGGCCGAGTCACTCGGCTCCACGAGCGGACAAATCACGTAGGCCTGCTGACCCTTTTCATGCGCCTCGCGGATGGCGCCATAGGCGAGGTCACGGCTCGACTCGGTGAGAACACGCGTCGTCACGCCAGCGCCAGGGACGGGCCGATGGCGGATGATACTCGTGTCCAGATCGCCGTAGACCGAAAGCGCCAACGTACGCGGGATGGGCGTAGCCGTCATAACGAGCAGATCGGCACCGGGGCCCTTCGCGCGCAGGGCGTTGCGTTGGCCGACGCCAAACCGGTGCTGCTCATCGATGACCACGAGCGATAGATGCTTGAACGCAACGTCATCCGAAAGCACCGCGTGGGTGCCAAAGAGCACGTCAAGCTCGCCCGATTCCAGCTGTGCATGGATGCGCTCGCGCTCTGCGGCCGGCGTGGCACCCGTCAGAAGCGCCCAGGACATGCCGGCCTGCGAGAGCAGAGGGCCGGTCTTATCGGCATATTGGCGCGCCAGCACGCCCGTGGGCGCCATAACGCAGGCCTGCGTACCGCTATCGGCAGCCACAGCCAGCGCGCAGGCGGCAACGGCGGTCTTACCGGTACCGACATCGCCCAGCAGCAGGCGGTTCATCACGCGCCCGCCATCGCACATATCGCGCAGGATATCCTGGAACGCGGCCTCCTGCTCGTCGCTCAGCGAAAACGGCAGGGCCTGCTTGAGCGCGGCAAGACGATCGCCCGCGGTGTGGGCATAGGGCGCCACATCGACCAGGCCGCCGTCGTTGCGCAGGCGCAGCGCCAGCTGCAGGTAGAGGCACTCCTCGTAGGCAAGCCGTGCGCGCGCGATATCGCGCTCAGCCATACTCGAGGGAAAATGGATTGAGCGCAAAGCACGGGCATTGCTCATGAGCTTCCGCTTTGCGCGCAGCGGTGCCGGAATGGGATCAAAGGGATTGCCGACGACCTCGAGCGCGCCGCTAACGATGCGGCGCATCCACGCCTGGCTCACGCCATCACTCACGTAATGGACCGGCAGGATAGTTCCCGCGGCACGTCCCTCCTCGAGCTTTTCGAAATGCGGAGAGGCCATCTGCTTAAAACCATAGGCAAACTCGACCTTGCCCATCACGGCCAGGCGGTCGCCTTGCTTAAGCTGCTGGGCAATCCATGGCTGGCGGAAAAAGGCGACCTGCAGCACGCCCGTCTCGTCAACAAGCGAGACCTCGGTCACCTGCATACGCGGGCGAGGCTGCTTTTGAACGATACGGTCGACCGTGGCGATGATGGTGCACACGGTACCGATGGGTGCCATCTCGATGGACCACGAACGGGTAAAGTCGAGGTATCGATGAGGGATATGGAGAAGGAGGTCCCCCACCGTCCGAATTCCCAGACGGCGAAGGGCCTCCTCACGTTTACCCGAAACATATTTGAGTCGCGCGATATCCTCGTCGAGCGCATTGCTCTGGGCAAAGCGCTCCGAGACGCGCGGCACGGAGCACAGCTCGGACATGGGCAGTTGCCTACTCGATCGAGAAGATCACGGGATAGAGCGGCTGCTCGCCACGATGGGCGTCGATCTCCAAATCGGGCTGAGCCTCCTCAATGGCGTCTACGATCTCCTGGAAGGCCTCATCGGACAGTTCCTCGCCGGCCAGAATCGTCAGCGCGTCACCCTCCTCTTCCTCCTGCATGCGGTTGATGCAATCGAGCGTGACCTGCTTCACATCGGAGCCGAGCACGTCAATGGAACCGGCAATGATACCCATGACGTCACCGGAGTGAATCGGCGAGCCGTCGGAGGCGCTGGAATCGCGCACGGCACGGGTGACCTCGCCATCGCGGACCTCGCTGATGGCGTCGACCATGGCGGCAACGGCGTCCTCGAGCTCGGAATCGGGCAGGACCGCGAACAGCGCGGAGAAGGCCTGCGGGACGGTCTTAGTGGGAACGACGGCAACCTTCTTGTCGGTGCAGGCAGAAGCGGCAGCCTCGGCGGCCATGCGGATGTTACCGTTATTGGGCAGAATGATGACCGAGGTCGCGTTGACCTGGTCTACCGCGCCCAGCAAGTCGGCGGTCGAGGGGTTCATGGTCTGGCCACCCGAGACGATCACGTCAACGCCGAGGGACTTGAGGATGTCTGCCTCGCCGGAACCGGCGGCAACGGCGACAAAACCCAGCGCCTTGGCGGGCTCGGCGGCCTTTTCCTGATCCTCGTGGATCTTGGCGGTACGGTCATGGGCCTCCATCTCCATGTTGTGGATAAAGACCTCATAGATCTGACCAAGCTGCAACATGTGCTCGAGCACCAGATTGGGGGTGTTGGAGTGCACGTGAATCTTGTAATCGGGGTAAGCACCCACGAGCAGCTCGCAGTCGCCCATGGAGCCCAGGAACTTAAGGCACTCGTCCTCATCAAACGGGGCGTCGGCCTTAAAGAGGAACTCGTTGCAGTAACGGAACTCCGAGCCCTCCCAGTCGTCGTTGGCCTCGATCTCAACGCGATTGAGGGCCGCGTCGCGGGCAGAGCCAGCGGAATCAAACGTGGCGGAGAAATCCTCGACAACGGTGCTGCGGCCAAGCGCGGCGGCAACAAAGTTCTCCAGGAAAATAGCAAAGCCGAAGGCGCCGGAGTCGACCACGCCGTTCTCCTTGAGGACGGGCAGCAGGTCGGGCGTGCGTGCGACGGACTGGTAGGCCTCGACGACGATAGCGTCGAGCGCATCCTCGGCCGAGAACTTCTTCTTTTCGCACTCGTCGGCCTTGGTCGAGACATCGCGCAGCACCGTGAGGATCGTGCCCTCGATAGGCTTGCGGACGGCCTGGAAGGCGACCTTGACGGCTCGGCGGAACGCATAAGCGATGTTGGCGGACGTAATGGGCTCGTCGGCAGAGACAAGACCCTCGGCCACACCGCGCAGGATCTGCGAGGTGATGACACCGGAGTTGCCACGGGCGCCCATAAGGGAACCGTGAGTGATGGCGCCGGCGATGGCCTCCATGTCGGCGTCGGCAGGAAGGGCAGAGAGCTCCTTGGTCACCGAAGCGAGCGTGAGCGACATGTTGGTGCCGGTGTCACCGTCGGGGACGGGGAAGACGTTGAGCTTGTTGATCTCCTCGGCCTTGTCGGAAACGGCAGCCGCAGCGATCGGAAAACAGGTGCGAATGGTCTTTGCAATCATGGGTATTTGAATCTCCGTTTTCGGATGCTAGTTCAGACGGCTCTTGAGCGCGTCGATGTGAATGCCGATCTTAAGGCTGGCGGGATCGATCTGGGCGATCTCCTGTAGGGTGAAGGCGACGGAGCTCGAAAGATTGTGGCAGACGGACTTCATGTTGACGCCGTTCTCGAGCACGACGTGAAGGTCGACCGTGAGGCCGTTCTCGTCGGCGGAAACAAGCACGCCCTTGCGGAGGCGCTGGCCAGCAAGCAGGCGCACGCTCTCGGCGCCCTGGAGCTGTTCGGCCATACCGACGACGCCGTAGCACGTCATCGCGGCATAACCGGCAATATCGGCAATAACGTCGTTCGAGACGCTCAGGCTGCCGTTAATGGTCTCAGACACAAGAATCTCCTTTTCTGGTGCTCGCGGCACCATGTCGTGGGAGCAATCATTCCAACATTTTACAACGACCGCGCCATGTTAAGGCGGCGGGGTTCACGATTACATCCTCGACACGAAATGTTGATACGGTAACGTTCGCCACAGGCGATCGCGGCATGAAAAAACCCGCCGCATATGCGACGGGTTTTACAACCTGGCTCCCCGGGTAGGACTCGAACCTACAACAGCGCGGTTAACAGCCGCGTGCTCTACCATTGAGCTACCGAGGAATTTAAAAGCCCAACGAAATGGGCTGAGAAATTCTGGCTCCCCGGGTAGGACTCGAACCTACAACAGCGCGGTTAACAGCCGCGTGCTCTACCATTGAGCTACCGAGGAATAGGTGCGTGCTCTCAAGCAACGAAGTTTATTATACGGACGATTGGGCGAAGGGCAAGAACTTTTTTAAGAATTTTTCCGGCCCAGTCATTGGCCTTGATTCTCATTTTCATTGCAACAGCCTCAGGACTCAGCGCAACGCGTTGC
>NZ_QSJB01000022.1:0-27900 GCF_003469285.1 Collinsella sp. AM31-2AC | reverse complement strand
AAGGAAAGCACTTAATGTGCTTTCCGTCTTGCGCAGGACTGTAGAGCAGGAAAGTTCATATGCGCCGCCCGGCTCCCGCGGCTCCCGAGGGGTATCTCCCATGCAAAAACTTTTGTTGGGTAAAGTCCGAGGTCAGTGGCGTTTTATAACGAGAAATTCAAAAAAGTTGAAAATCCATTACAAATTTGCGTTGACTTTAGGTAACTAAAGTTTCATACTCCTTTTCAACCACTGGGGGATGTGAACACGCACGGATCGTTCACATCATGATTGAAGAGGATTTCTTAGACATGTTCACGCATCAGCTAAACATTATCAGCGTAGTAATTATCTGATGCGGGTTAGCACATACAGCTAGCCCGTACGATAACGGGCGGCTGATGAAGATGAGGGCCGTCGAGCGCAACCGACGGCCCTCATTTTTTATGTCTAGGAAGTTCTTTTTAGAGGAGGAAATGTAATGAACGGAGTTTTGCTCATGGTTGTGGCCGCGGCGGTGCTCGCCTGTGGCTATCTGGGCTACGGCCGCTGGCTGGCCAACAAGTGGGGCGTTGACAAAGAGGCCCTCACGCCGGCCAAGCGCATGAAGGACGGCAAGAGCTTCTCGCCCGTCTCCGCCTTTACCGCGTTCTCGCACCAGTTCAGCTCGATCTGCGGTGCTGGCCCTGTCACGGGTACGATCGTCGCCATGGCCTTTGGCTGGCTGCCCGTCGTGCTCTGGGTCCTCGTCGGCGGCATCTTCTTTGGCGCCGTCCACGACTTTGGTGCTCTGTACGCTTCGATGAAGAACAACGGCAAGTCCCTGGCCCAGCTCATCGAGAAATACATCGGCAAGACCGGCCGTCGCCTGTTCCTGCTGTTCTGCTGGCTGTTCTGCATCATCGTCATCGCCGCTTTCACCGACATGGTCTGCAAGACGTTCATGTTCACCTCGGTCGTTGACGCTTCTGGCGCTGCCACCGGTGCTATCGACTTCACCAAGTCCTATGCCGCCGGCTGTGCTGGTACCATCTCCATCCTGTTCACCTTCGTCGCTATCGCCTTTGGTTGGGCCCAGAAGAAGTTCAACCTCACCGGCGCTGCCGAGTTTGTCACTGGCGTGGTGCTCATGGTTCTCATGTTTGCCGTCGGCATGCAGTTCCCGGTCTACCTGGACAAGTTCCAGTGGTTCGCCGTTGTCATGGTCTACCTGGTCTTTGCTGGCGCCATGCCCATCCAGATGCTCAAGACCCCTCGCGACTACCTCACTTCCATCATGATGATCGTCATGATCGCCTGCGCTGTCCTCGGTATCGTCGTCCTGGGTGTTAACGGCCAGGCCACCATCACCGCTCCGGTTTTCACTGGCTTTAGCAATGCTTCGGGCATGATGTTCCCGGTCCTGTTTGTCTCCGTCGCCTGCGGCGCTCTCTCCGGTTTCCACAGCCTCGTTTCTTCCGGTACCTCCTCTAAGCAGGTCGAGAAGGAGCAGGACGCCGTCAAGGTCGGTTATGGCGCCATGATCGTCGAGTCCTTCGTCGGCATCCTTGCCATCATCGTCGCCGGCATCATGTTCTCCGATATGAACACCGCCGGTACTGGCGCCCTCAACGCCGGTGTCGCTTCCACCCCGTTCCAGATCTTCGCCGCTGGCATCTCCCGCGGTATGCAGGCCTTCGGTGTTGACGGTACGCTCGCTACCGTCTTCATGACCATGAACGTTTCCGCTCTGGCCCTGACCTCGCTCGACGCCGTCGCCCGCATCGCCCGCACCTCGTTCTCCGAGTTCTTTGCCCAGACCAACGACGCCCTGGCCATCGAGTCCAAGGCCGGCTACATGAAGGTTCTCGGCAACCCCTGGTTCGCCACGGTCGTCACCCTGCTTCCCGGTCTCGCCCTTGCCTTTGGTGGCTATGCCAACATCTGGCCGCTCTTTGGTGCTTCCAACCAGCTGCTCGGCGGTATGACCATGATCACCCTCGCCGTGTTCTGCAAGTGCACCGGCCGCAAGGGCTGGATGCTCTACGTGCCCGTCGCCTTCCTGCTCTGCTGCACCTTCACCTCGCTGGTCCAGAGCGCCATGGGCTGCATGACCGCCGTCCAGGCCTACGGTTTCTTCGGCACCATCCCGGCTACCGCCACCACGGCCGCCGTTTCCGTCGCCGCCACCAAGGGCCTGCAGCTCGTTTTCGCCGTCCTGCTGATGGTCCTGGGCCTCATCGTCGCCGTCAACTGCCTCAAGGAGTTCTTCGGCAAGGAGGCCGGCTCCATGCCTGATGAGGAGCCCGAGTGGTCCGAGATGGGCAAGGCCGAGTACGGTCGCGCCGCTGCCGCTGAAGCTCCTGCCGACGCCGAGGCCGCCAAGGCCTAGTCGGTCGGACGGGTTGAATCTCCCATCTATTTGACTCGGAAAGACCGGGTCCGCAATCAAGCGGACCCGGTCTTTTTTCTTGTGAGAACAGGTGGTGCAAGGGCGTTCTCGCAGATGTTTTGCGTGGATAGGCTCGTGCGTTGTACCATATGGACGTATATGTGTGCATATGAAAGGGGCCCCGTGGCCAAGACGGTATATTCCGATAATCAAAACAATGTCGATGCTCTGGCTGAGCGCCTGAGCAGCCAGACGTCGCTTTCTGCTGAGCGTGCCAAGCTGGTTGCCTACGATCTGCTTTGCCGCAAGGCGCTCAAGATTAAGTCGAGTGCACTGGCGCAGATTTTCCGCTCCGTCGATAAGGAATGCGACACCAAGGCGATGCGCGATGAGCTTATCGCGGCAAATATCGTGACCAAGATCGAGGGTAGCGGCATTAACGGGCGCCCGGCGTTCTATACCATCAATGCTGAGATCCGCGATGCCCAGGAGCAGCCTGCCGAGTCCGTCGAAGATTTTGTCGTCGAGGATTCCGCTGACGTGCCTGCTGTGGAAGAAGCTGCTCCGCGTGAGCATGTCGATACCGATGAGTTGCTCGATGAGAACGTCGTGCGCGCCTTTACGGCCAAGGCAGGACGCGGCGGTTTTGGCGGGGGTGGCAAGCGCGATGCGCAGCGCCGCGCCCAGCAGGAGCGCTTCCGTCGCGCCGTTGCTCAAAAGGGTGAGACGGATGCCGAGGCTGTTGAGAACGAGGTTGCTGCCGAGTCGCAGAAGCCCGCGAAGGAGCAAAAGCCCGTGGAGGCCCAAGAGCCCAAGCGTCGTCGCGGTGCTCACTTTAAGGCTGCGCAGCAGGATGTCGCGCATGAGGTTGAAGAGCCTTCCGAGGCTGCAGACGATGTTGAGGAGTCTGCCAAGAAGGCTCCGGGTTCATGCCGTCCCGGGCGTGGTTTTGCGAGGCGCGCGTATCCCGTAAGGCGTCAGGAGAAGGGCGAGCCGGCTCCGACCGCTCAGGCCGAGAAGGCCGAACAAACCGAGAAAACCGTTGAGCCGGCGGCTCGCGAGCAGAAGCCTGTTGAGCCGCAGCTTGAGGTTGCTGCCGAGGCCAAGGGCGAGCAGCCTACTGATGGGCAGACGGAGCAGGGCGCGTCGAGTAGGCCTCGCCGCCGTCGCCATCGCGGGGGTCGCAGTTCCCATGCCGAGACTGCAGCCGAGAAGACCACGCCGCAGGACGAGGATGCGAAGGCCGAGGTTTCTTCGGGGCAGTCTAAGCGCCAGCCGGCGAAGGAGAGCAAGTCCGATCGTCCGCAGAAGCAGGCGTCTATGCCGAAGCGCGAGCGCAATTCCCAAGGCGATTCTAAGCGCAGGTCTCAGAAGAAGCCGGAGTCTGCCGCAGCAGATGCTGCTGCCCAGCAGCCCGAGTCGGCCGTCCACGGCGAGGTATCGGCGTTTGCCCTTGCCCGCGTTTTAGGCAGGCAGCTGCTCAAAGTTGTCCCTACGCCTACGGCGCTCTCTAAGATCAAGGAGCAGCAGACACAGATCGTAAAGGTCGAGGGCAAGGACGGCAAAAAGGCTCCGCAGCGCACTCAGCACAACGAGATGTCCAACCGCAAGATTGCCGAGGAAATCGCAATCATCCAGGCTTGGATCGAGCAGAACCGAGGTGCCGATACGCCGGTTGCCTCGCGCCGCCAGCGTGCCTACCAGATCTTTAACGACGAGAAGGCTTTTGACGGCAAGCACGGTGAGCGCTTGATCAGGCGTATGACCGAAAAGGGCATCAGCATGCAGGCGATCAAGGTCGCCCCCAATCGCCCCGTGCACTTTACGGGCTTCTTTACGCTGGGAGCCGACAAGCCGTTCATTATGGTCGAGAACTTGGACACCTACGACGAGATCGTCAGGCTGCTGCGCGGCCGCAAGCACGCCAAGCTCTTTGGCATCAAGGTGGGCGGCGTGATTTTTGGCGGCGGATGCAAGGCGAGCGTCTCGCATGCCCTGGACGATTATCTGGCTGAGATCGGCTATCGCTTTAACTACGTCTACTACGTGGGCGATATCGACCGCGAGGGCGCGCGCATCGTCGAGCAGGCTCGCAATGCCAATGTGGTTGAGATTCGCCTGCATGCCGGCATGTACCGCGCCATGCTCGCCGAGCACAAGCGTCGCGTGAAGGCCGGCGGAGAGTGCGAGCCCGCGGCTGCCAACCAGGGCGTGCCGCAGAACTTGGCGGCGACGATCAAGGATCTGCCCATGGTCACGCGTGTGCAGTTCCGCAACGTGCTACGTGAAGGCGGGCGCATTCCGCAGGAGATTCTGATGACCGCCGACTATCGGGATGGCGACTCGGGAAGCTTCGACCGCATGCTGAATAATTAGTTCCGCCGTTCTACCGAACGGCGGTCCTCTCGACGCTGCGAGGGTCCCTGGCACGGCAATCTGACGTTCAACTTCGGCGGCGCGACCAGAAGGTCAGCGCCGCCTTGTTTCACGTCACCTTGCCATACCAGGGCCCCTCTCGCTGTCACGTCCAAAACATCGAGGTCACGTGGCTTTCTTTGCGTGCGGAACTCGCGACAAACTTAATGCCCGGCCCGTCGGGGCCACACGCCATTTTGTAGATTACGGCTCGCTTTTCGGAACGGGGCTGATATTTGATGCGGGGAGCTTATGGCTGATATGGGACGGTGGGATTCCGCGTCCGCCTTTTCGGCGGCCGCGCCCCGCTGCGTCGCTTCGCTCCTTGCGTGCTGCGCTGGAAAACGCTTCGCGTTCCTCAGCTCCGCACCCTCGCGGGTTCGAATCCCTCCGCTTTCCCACAAGAAAGCGCTCCAGGTCCATACGGGCCTGGAGCGCTATGTTCTTTGGGGCTGGGACGGAGGGATTCGAACCCCCAACAGCCGGCACCAAAAACCGGAGTTCTACCGTTGAACTACGTCCCAATGTCTGGTGTTGCTCAAAAGCAACTCGTCTAGTTTACCTAATCTGCGAGGGCATCGCAAACGCCATCGAGAAGGCGGACGGCGAGGGTCTGCGCGTCGCTTGCGGTAAAGGTGCCGTTGTAACGCGTCATGCCGGTGAGCTCGATGCGAATTCGTGCCGGCTTTTGCTGTGCGGCAACATTGGCGGTACGGATGCGTTGGGCCAGGTTGTGGCACTCGGCGAGGGCGATCGTGGCGCGCGGGGCGGCGTCTGCAGGCAACTCGTCGCTTGCGATCTCGAGCACCAGGTCAACGTCGGTCGGAACCTCGGAATCGCAAAGCATCATGCCGCTGCTGTCAGTCGTCGCCGTGGCGATGTTCCACATGCGCGATGCTACGCTGCGCGCAATGGGGTCCTCGCCGATGACGGCAATCTGGAAGCGCTCGAGCACGTTGGCGGCGCGAGCAAAACCGATGCGCGATTCGGCCTCGGTGACCGAGGGCTTGCCCTCCCACACATGGTGCAGGCGGTTGATGTAGGCGTAGGTGTCCTGGAAGGCCATGCCGTCGGCAAACAGGCCGACATTTTCCTGGAACTGCTGCAGGGCGGCCTCGGTGTGCGGACCAAAGTATCCGTCGTCTTCGCCACAGGCAAAGCCCAAAACGTTGAGAGCGCGCTGCAAGGCTTTTACATCGGCGCCGTGAAAATTGGGCATGCGCAGATAGAGGGTGCGGTCGCCCAGTTTATACGAGGCGTCTACCAGGGCGCTCCAGCAGGGGATGTCAACGGCATGACCGGCCGCAAGGCCGCTATCGAGCCTAAACGTGCCAACAGCCTGCTCGGTGGTGGTGCCAAAGCGCTTGTCGGCGACCTCGTCGGCATCGATGGTGTAACCGAGCTGCAGAAGGCGGGACTGAACATCCTCGACGGCTGCTCCCCGCATGCCCGTGGTAATAGGTTCCATGAACGAACCCCTTTCGGCGTACGATTCGTACTATATTGAGCGCGTGTCGGATAGACAACGCGAGACAATGCATAAACATGCACTCAACAGTGTAGCAACTTGTACCCAAACGCGCTGCCCACAGGTTTTATGACCCCCGCTAGTTGAGGCGCTCCACAAAGAAATCTGCCATGGAGAGGAACAGATCGCGTGCGTGCGGGTCAAGCTCAACGTTCTCGATGGCCGCTTTGGCCTTAGCGGTCAGGTCGAGCGCATAAGTGTGGGCGTAATCGATGGAGCCGGTCTGCTGGAAGATCTCCACGGCACGCGCGAGCTGCGCGGGGTCCTCGGTGCCCGAGGAAAGGATTGCCTCGACCTCGTCGTGATAGCGCTCATTTGACAGGGCATGCACAGCGACGAGCGTGCGCTTGCCCTCGGTGATGTCGGTGCGGAAGTCCTTGTTGGCGGCCTCTTTGGTGCCGACCAAGTTGAGCAGGTCGTCCTGAATTTGAAAGGCAAGGCCAGTGTGCAGGCCAAAGGCGCGTAGCGCCTCGACCTGCTCTTTGCTGCCGCCACCGATAATGGCTCCGGCGGCAAGTGGCGTGGCTCCGCTGTAATACGCGGTCTTGTGCGTGGCCATGTCCAGGTAGTCATCAACCGAGATATCAAAGCGCTCGTCACGGACCCAACCCAGGTCGAGCGCTTGACCCTCGATGGTGCGGACGATCATCTCGGTAAGCTCGTGGAGCACGCGAAGCTTCACGTCTGCCTCGAGCGTGGGGTCGTCGAGAACCGTCTTGGTGACCATGGTGAGTGCCAGGTCACCGCAGTTGATGGCAAGCCCCGTGCCCTCGGTGAGGTGCATGCAGGGTTTGCCGCGACGCAGCTGTCCATTATCTGCGATATCATCGTGGATCAGTGCGCCCGACTGGAAGTGCTCGATAGCCGCCGCGGCGCTGCGGGCGCTCTCAAAGCTACCGCCCACTGCGGTTGCGGCGAGCATGCAGATAAGCGGGCGATGGCGCTTGCCGGCGTTGGCCGTAAAAGCCGAGAGCGGCGCGTACAGGTAACGCTCGATATCGGCAGAGGTTGCCTGTCCGTCAAAGAACGTGGCCAGATAGTCGTTGATCTGGCCAAAGTGCTGGGCTAAAAAGCTGGTAAACGGACTGGACACGGGTTCTCGCATTCTTTCTTAGGTTGCATCGATGTAGTGTGCAGGCAACATATTGCCACATTGTGCCTGCCTGCGTGGCAGGTTTGGGGATTTAAGGTAACGGCGCATGTCGGACGAGTTTCGTAGTTAGACCAGTCCAAAGTGCTCGAGCGCCTTGACGACGCCATCTTTGTCGACCGAGTCGGTGATGTAGTCCGCGCGCTTTTTGAGATAGTCCGGTGCATTGCCCATGGCGATGCCGACGTCGACGGCGTTCATCAGCGAGATGTCATTGCTGGCATCACCGATGCCATACACCGTTCCATGGTTGGGGTCGAGAGCGTCGAGTACGGACTGGATACCCTCGCGCTTGGTACATTCGCGAGGCGAAATCTCGGTCACTTCGAGCTCGAGCTCGTTAAAGCAGAGCAGCGGCTCAAACGTTTGATCCTGAGCGATGCGGTTGGCAAGCGACGTGGACATTAAGATCTTGTAGGCGCTGTAATGTTGCAGCTGCGTAATTGCATCGCCCACGGTGCGGGCATATCCGGGGGCGTCGGGCGCATCGGCACTCATGCGAACGACGCCATTGAGTCCCTCAAAACGAATCACTTCGTCCGATTGCTCAAGAATGGGAGCAAGGCGCTGCAGCATGCCGGGCGTCATCGCCAAATCGCGAATCACGTGTCCCTCAAGTTCGACATAGCCACCCGCGAGGCAGACGATGCCGGTCCAGGGCAGCTCGAGCAGCTTTGGATGGATGCAGCTCAGCGTGCGCCCTGTGCAGATAAACGCCATATTGCCCTTGGCGACAAAATCACGGATGGCTTGCGAGACCGCTTCATTGGGATAGGGGGAGAGGTCTCGCTCGCTCTCGGGAAGCTCTTGTGCCACTCGAGGGTCTTGCCAGGCGAGTGTTCCGTCGATATCGAAGAAGCAGATATCGCCGCGCTTATGGGCTGCGCTGGCGGCAGGGGAGGCCGAGGTGGTGGGCACAAATCCCGGCTCGAGGCCCATGATCTGGTCAAAATGCTCTTTAACGCGGGGAACGGAGATGCCAATAATCACCTGGGCGGTCTTGCCCGTAATGATGAGGCCCTTGGCGCCCACCGCGACAAACGACGCATTATCTGCAACGATGGAAGGGTCTGCGACCTCGACGCGCAGGCGCGTGGCGCAGTTGGTTGCGCCCACGATATTGCCAACGCCACCTAAAAGCTGAATTACCCGCTCGGCGAGGACGTGATCTTGATCGGATTGAATACTGACCTCGCCATTGGGAGATTGCTCTTTGGCAAAGCCGCTTCCCGTTAAACGATCGATTGCCGCGCGATTGGAGACATGATCCTCGCGGCCCGGCGTCTTAAGGTCATAGACCAAGATGAGTGCTCGAAAACTAACAAAAAAGATGAGGCTAAAGGCAAGACCGATACCGAGCGCCAAAAGGTAGGAGCCGGCATGCATTCGCATGAGTGGGATGAAGTTGAAGGCCGTCATTTCCATGAGACCGCCCGAGAAGATGCCGACGATGCCAAAGAAGTTCATGGTCATGGCAAGGCAGGAGGACAGGACGGCGTAGAGCAAAAAGAGTCCGGGATAGGTGAACATAAAGAGAAACTCGAGCGGCTCGGTGACGCCGCAGACCACCGAGGCGACGATGGCGGGCAAAAGGATGACCTTAAGGCCGGCGCGGCGTTCGGGTTTGGCGGTGAAATAGAATGCTGCCGCGATGGCGGGAAGGCCAAAGAGCTTGCCCCAGCCGGTGGCGGTAAAACCTGCCCAGGGCGCAAGTTCATTTAAAGGGCGCGTGCTATGGGAGAGAATGGGGAGCAGGTTGGTCCACGTGGCGTAAATACCGTCGTGAATGACCAGATTGTCGTAATAGATGGGCATATAGAGCAGATGGTGCAGCCCCATGGGCTCGAGCGCTCGCTCCAAAAACACAAAGATGCCCACGCCGAAGGGGCCGACGCCCGCAAGTGCGTGGCGCAGCGTTTCGGTCACAGCGTATGCGAAGGGCACGATGGCGGCCGAGATGGCGGCAAGGGCAAACACGGCAAAAAAGCTGATGAGGTAGACCAGCGAGGAACCCGAGAAGGTGCCGAGCCAATCGGGAACCTTGGCATCGTAGAAGCGGTCATGGATGGCGACGACGGTTGCCGACACCGCCAGCGGGCCGATAATGCCGGTGTCGAGCGTCTTGATGCCGTCGATGACGGTGATGCCGCTGGCGGGGGTTAAAGACGACGGGTACTTAAGTCCAAGGTTGTCGCCGCTCAGCTTAATGATCTCGCTCAAAAAGAAACAGTAGGCAAAATAGGCTACGAGCGCCTCGAGGCAGCAGCGTGCCGGTTGCTTTTGGGCAAGGCCGATAGGCAGCGCTACGGCAAAAAGGAGTGGAAGGCGCTTAAAGACCGTCCACGAGCCGCGCTGGATGATGGTCCAGAAAACGTACCAGGGGGTTCCGTATACGGCGAGGTCGCCGACGATATCCACGGTCGTTGCGAGGGCGGAGATGCCGACCATGAGGCCTGATATAGAAAACAGCATGGCGGGCGCGAACATGGCTCCGCCAAAACGTTGGATTTTCTGCAGCATAATATGCCTTCCGGATGCAACATGCTGTGCGAGCAAGAACGTTTAAACAATGAACTCATTGTAGAGGACTGGCTGCTTGCCGCATTGACGGTTTTGATTCGGTCCGATTTTGGTTTCGGGGGAACCGTCGACGGTAAATAATCCGTGCTTTACCGATAATCGGTTTAAACAACTTTAAGAAATGCTATCGTGCCTAGCCATACATATTCATTAGAGGTGAAATCATGCCAAAAGCGATTTACGAAGGAATCTACCGCGAGATCCGTTCGCGCATCATCAACGGGACCTATGCGTTTCAGGAGATGCTGCCAACCGAAGCCGAGCTGACCGCGGAGTTTGGCTGCACGCGCAATACCGTTCGACGCGCCTTGAGCATGCTGGCCGACCAGATGTTTGTGCAGCCTATACACGGCAAGGGTGTGCGCGTTATTTGGCTTAAGGGCGAAACCGATATGCTGGGCGCACTCGAAGAGGTTGAGTCGTTTGGCGAGTTCGCAAAACGCAACAATGCCGTCGCATCGACCGAGGTCAAGTCTTTTGAACATTTGATTTGCACTGAGCAACTCTCTCGTCGCCTGGGCTTTAAGGTGGGCGAGGAGCTGATTCGCGTCGTGCGTGTCCGAAGCCTCAACGGCAGTGCTCGCCAGGTGGACCACGGCTACTTTTTGGAGTCGATCGCCAAGGGCCTGACGCCCGAGGTCGCCGAGAAGTCCATCTACGACTATCTGGAGCACAAGCGCGGCATCAAAGTGATGGCGAGCCGCCGTACGGTGAGTGTCGAGCTCGCCAACGATGAGGACTGCAGCTACTTGGACCTTGGCAAGTACAACTGTGTCGCCGTCATGGAGAGCCAGTCGTACACTTCGGACGGCATCTTGTTCGAGGTCACGCATGCCCGCACGCATCCCGAGATCTTCCACTACCGCGTCAACTCCAAGCGATAGCCGGCTAGCTCGCAGCCTGACGAGACTCATGCCCTCAAAGCGAAAACGCCCGGTCAAACCGACGATGCATCGGCTTGATCGGGCGTTTTCTCTGCATTCGATAATAAATAATTGTTTATACAAAACTTGTCAAGTATCAAGTTGAAATTACCGTTCACCGAAGTTTTTCTACCGCTCTAGTAATACTTGTTCAAACAACTAGCCAAATAGCGTATTGTACAAGTCAGCAAAAGGGGCAAAGTCCCCGAGCCAATCTCCGAAGGCGGCGGCAAAGGGTGCCGCCACGGTGTGAAAGGGTGGATTGTAATGAAGAACGAAATGAGCAGAAGGCAGTTCCTGGGCTTTGCTGGTTCCGCGGCTGCGGTTCTTGGTCTGGGCCTCGTGGGCTGCGGTGGTTCTGCCGGCTCTGGCTCCTCTGCTTCTGGTGACGCTGCCGAGGTCTACTTCCTCCAGTTCAAGCCCGAGGTCGACAAGGAGTGGAAGGAGATCGCCAAGGCGTACAAGAAGGAGAAGGGCGTCGAGGTCAAGATCGTGACCGCCGCCTCCAACACCTACGAGGAGAAGCTCAAGTCCGAGATGTCCAAGAGCTCCGCTCCGACGCTGTTCCAGGTCAACGGCCCCACCGGCCTTAAGAACTGGAAGGACTACTGCGCCGATCTTTCCGACACCAAGCTCCGCGGCGAGCTCATCGACGACTCCCTGGCGCTGCAGTCCGACGGCAAGGATCTGGGTATCGACTGGGTTCAGGAGAGCTACGGCATCATCTACAACAAGGAGCTCCTCGAGAAGGCCGGCTACAAGGCCGAGGACATCAACTCCTTCGACAAGCTGAAGGCTTGCGCCGATGACATCCAGGCCCGCAAGGACGAGCTCGGCGTTGACGGTGCCTTCACTTCCGCCGGCATGGATGACTCCTCCAGCTGGCGCTACACCACCCACCTCGCCAACCTCCCGCTCTACTACGAGTTCGAGAAGGAGCACAACCAGGAGGACGACGAGATCAAGGGCGAGTATCTCGACAACTTTAAGCAGATCTTCGACCTGTATATCACCGACTCCACCTGCGATCCTTCGCAGCTTGCCTCCAAGACCGGTGACGACGCCACCAACGAGTTCGCAACCGGTAAGGCCGTTTTCTACCAGAACGGCTCTTGGGCCTACGCCGACCTCACCAAGGCCGGTATGACCGACGACCAGCTCGGCATGCTGCCGATCTACATCGGCGTCGACGGCGAGGAGAACCAGGGCCTGTGCTCCGGCGGCGAGAACTACTGGTGCGTCAGCTCCCAGGCTTCCGAGGATGCCCAGAAGGCCACCGAGGACTTCATGTATTGGTGCGTCACTTCTGACACCGCCACCAGCATCATCGCTGACAAGATGGGTCTGACCGCCCCGTTCAAGAGCGCTAAGGAGACCACCAACGTCTTCTCTCAGCAGGCCGTTGCTATGGCCAAGGACGGCAAGAAGACCGTCGCTTGGGACTTCGTTTACATCCCCTCTGAGGAGTGGAAGAAGAACCTCAAGCAGGCTCTCATCGCTTATGCTGCCGACAACACCAAGTGGGACGGCGTCAAGAACGCCTTCGTCGATGGCTGGAAGACCGAGAAGGCTGCTTCCGAGTAAGCAGTTGCTGCCCAAGCTATCTGATTAGCGACAGGGGGCGGGCAGACGTAGGTTTGCCCGCCCCCTGCATATTGAAAGGACCCTTCTATGGGCAAAGCACTCAAGCGCTGGTGGCCGCTCTTTATGCTGCCCACGTGCCTGGCGTTTATGATCGGGTTCGTGATTCCCTTTATCCAGGGTTTCTATCTCTCGTTCTGCCAGTTTATTACCATCAATAACGCGCACTTTGTCGGTATCGAGAACTACGTGCGCGCACTGACCGACCCGCAGTTCTCCACGTCGTTCTTCTTTACCGTGGCGTTTGCCTTCCTGTCGACGGTGCTCATCAACGTGATCGCGCTGGCTATTGCGCAGGCGCTCACTCGCAAGGCGCTCAAGGGCACCAACATCTTCCGTACGATCTTCTTTATGCCTAACCTGATCGGCGGCATCGTGCTGGGCTACATTTGGCAGATTCTGATCAACTGCCTGCTCTCCAACGTGGGCGCCCAGCTCATCGCCCTCAACTCCGCCGCTGGCTTCTGGGGCCTTATCATCCTGACCCTGTGGCAGCAGGTCGGCTACATGATGATCATCTACATCGCTGGTCTGCAGTCCATCCCGTCTGACTACATCGAGGCCGCCAAGGTCGATGGCGCTACGGCATGGCAGACGTTTTGGAAGGTTAAGATCCCCAACCTGATGCCGACCATCACCATCTGCCTGTTCCTGTCCATCACCAACGGCTTTAAGCTGTTCGACCAGAACCTCGCCCTTACCGGTGGCGCCCCGGCGCACTCCACCGAGATGCTCGCCCTGAACATCTACAACACGTTCTATTCGCGTGCTGGCATCGCATGGCAGGGCATCGGTCAGGCCAAGGCAGTTATCTTCTGCATCCTGGTTGTCGCTATTTCTATGATCCAGCTTAAGGCCACGAGGTCCAAGGAGGTGCAGCAGTAATGAAACGCGATAAGGCTATCAACCGCGCGCTCTCGATCTTCTTTACGATTCTGTCGCTCGCATGGATCTACCCCGTGTTCATGATTGCACTCAATTCCTTTAAGAAAGCGACCGCAATCAGCACCACCACGGCGTTCGATCTGCTCACGCCCGAGACGTTCAACGGCCTCGCAAACTACGTGCACGCTCTGAACGAGCAGGGCTTTGCCTCGGCGTTTATGTACTCGCTCATCATCACGGTCACGTCGGTCGTGCTGATTCTGGTGTGCTGCTCCATGTGCGCTTGGTACGTGGTGCGCGTCAACAGCAAGATCTCGAACTTCTTCTATTACCTGTTCGTCTTCTCGATGGTCGTACCGTTCCAGATGCTCATGTTCACGCTGTCCAACCTCGCGGACCGCATCGGCTTTAACACGCCGTTTAACATCTGCTTCATCTACCTTGGTTTTGGCGCGGGCCTCGCGGTCTTTATGTTCGCCGGCTTCGTCAAGAACATCCCGCTCGAGATTGAGGAAGCGGCCATGATCGACGGCTGCAACCCGGTCCAGGTGTTCTTTAAGATCGTCCTTCCCATTATGAAGCCCACCTATCTTTCGGTCGGCATCCTTGAGACCATGTGGGTCTGGAACGACTATCTGCTGCCCTACCTTACGCTCGACTCCACCAAGTACAAGACCATTCCTATCTTGATCCAGTACTTCCGTGGCGGCTATGGCCACGTCGAGCTCGGCCCCATGATGGCATGCATCATGATGGTCGTCATCCCCATCGTCATCATGTACATCTTCTGCCAGAAGTACATCATTGACGGCGTTGTGGCAGGTGCCGTCAAGGGCTGATGCCGTAACTGTTTTGCAAGTTTTGGCGGCGCCTCTCAGCGCGGCGTCGCGTATCGAAAGGTAAAGACATGGCCGAGATCGTTCTCAAACATGTTCAGAAGGTGTATCCCAACAACGAGTCAAAAAAGAAGGGCTTCTTTGGCAAAAAGAAGAAAACCGAGGAGAAGAAGCACAACCTCAAGGTTACCGAGGACGGTGTGCTCGCTGTAGAGGACTTCAACCTCACCGTTCACGACCAGGAGTTCATCGTCCTCGTTGGCCCTTCTGGCTGCGGTAAGTCCACGACGATGCGCATGGTCGCCGGCCTGGAGGACATCACCTCCGGCGATGTGCTCATCGATGGCAAGCGCGTCAACGACGTGGCGCCCAAGGACCGCGACATCGCCATGGTGTTCCAGAGTTATGCTCTGTACCCCAATATGACGGTGTACGAGAACATGGCGTTTACGCTTGAGCTCAAGAAGGTCCCCAAGGACGAGATCGACCGCAAGGTTCGCTCCGCTGCCGAGATCCTGGGTATTACCGAGTACCTTGACCGTAAGCCCAAGGCGCTCTCTGGCGGCCAGCGTCAGCGTGTCGCCATCGGCCGCGCCATCGTGCGTGACCCCAAGGTCTTCCTGATGGACGAGCCCCTGTCCAACCTGGATGCCAAGCTGCGTAACCAGATGCGCGCCGAGCTCATTAAGCTGCGTCACGAGATCAAGGGCACCTTCATCTACGTTACCCACGACCAGACCGAGGCTATGACCCTCGGCGATCGCATCGTGGTCATGAAGGACGGCGTCGTCCAGCAGATCGCCACGCCGCAGGAGGTCTTCAACCATCCCGCGAACATCTTCGTCGCCGGCTTCATCGGCGTGCCGCAGATGAACTTCTTCGATGCCCAGCTGGTGCGCTCGGGCAACGGCTTCACTGTCAAGACCGAGGATATGAACGTCGCGCTCGCCCCCGAGACTTGCGCTCAGCTTGCCCTCAACTGGGACGGCGGCGACGTGAAGGAGATCACGGCCGGCGTGCGCCCCGAGCAGATCCTGCTTGCCGACAAGGACGAGGAGGGTGCGCTCCAGGGCACCGTCGAGGTGACTGAGCTCATGGGTTCGACCGAGCACGTCCACGTGACTGCTCCCGATGGCCAGTTCGTCCTGATCATTCCCGTTGTCGACCTTGAGGCCAAGGGTGCGCTCAAGGCGGGCGACCCCATCTGGTTCAAGTTCGAGAAGAACGCGACCCATCTCTTCGATAAGGTGTCTGGCAAGAACCTTATCTAGGCCCGGTGCATCCAGGCCCTCCCTTTGGGCGACTGCGGCTTTGCCATCCTTTTGCCGTGGTCACATATAAGGCTCCCCTCCCGTCCACTGGGCGAGAGGGGAGCCTTTCTTTGTGTTGGGGTTGTCCATCTGTCAGTTTGTCTTGATCTGTAACAGGAGGAGGGCCAAATTGGGCCTAGGTGTTACAAGTTGAGATGTTGTTGAGCTGCCCGTCCTTCCATCTCAATCCGTAACACGAGAGGCTGATTTCGGCAGTTACCTGTTACAGATCGAGACAGTTCATCGGGACAATTCTGTTTGTCTTGATCTGTAACAGATAGACCCAATTTTGCCGGTTAGGTGTTACAGATCGAGATTGTTTGGTCGAGGCGGGCCACGGGCAACACGCGGGCACAAAAAACGGAGCCGCGTTGCCGTGGCTCCGTTTTCAAGAGGATGGGCGATGAAACCGAATTAGCTCAGGTGCCAGATCTCGTCGTTGTACTGGGAGATCGTACGGTCGGACGAGAAGGTGCCGGCGTTGGCGATATTGATGAGCGCCTTGCGCATCCAGGCGTCCTGGTCCTCGTAGTCGGCCAGCACGCGCTCCTTGGTCTGGATGTACTCCTCAATGTCGAGCAGGGCCATAAACCAGTCCTTGCCCTTAATGTCGTCGTGCAGGCGCTGCAGGCGCTCGGCGTTGCCGGTTGCCATAAAGGCCGGGTTGGTGATGAAGTCCACCAGCAGTTTAATTCCGGGCTTGCGGTAGAGCGTGCCGGCGTCATAGGTGCCGTCGGCGTAGAGTTGCTCGACCTGCTTGGACGAGGCACCAAAGGTGTAGATGTTCTCGTCGCCGACGAGCTCGGCGATCTCCACGTTGGCGCCGTCGAGCGTGCACAGGGTTAGGGCGCCGTTGAGCATGAATTTCATGTTGGAGGTGCCGCTCGCCTCCTTGGAGGCCAGGCTGATCTGCTCGGAGATGTCAGCGGCGGGAATCACGCGCTCGGCGGCGGTGACGTTGTAGTTCTCGATCATGACAACCTGCAGGTAGGGAGCCACGTCGGGGTCGTTTGCAATCCACTGCGACAGCGTCAGGATCAGATGGATGATGTCCTGCGCAATAGTGTAGGCAGGCGCCGCCTTGCCGCCAAAGATGATGGTGACGGGGTGCTTAGGTCTGTTGCCGTTCTTGATATCGAGGTACTTCCAGATGATGTAGAGCGCGAGCATCTGCTGGCGCTTGTACTCGTGGATGCGCTTGACCTGGACGTCGATGATGGCGTTGGAGGGAATGGTCACGCCCTGCTCGAGCGCCATGAACTGGCGCATGATGGCCTTGGCCTCGACCTTGGTGGCGGCCAGGCGCTCAAGAACATCCTTGTCGTCGGCGAACTTGGCGAGTTTGCTCAGATCGCCGGTGCTGCGCCAGTCGGTGCCGATCACATCGTCGAGCAGGCTGGCGAGCGCGGGGTTGGCCCCATGGATCCAGCGGCGGAAGGTGATGCCGTTGGTCTTGTTGGAGAACTTCTCGGGATAGATCTCGTAGAACGGATGAAGCTCGGTGTCCTCCAAGATCTTGGTATGGAGGGCGGCTACGCCATTGATGGAGAAGCCAAAGTGGATGTCCATGTGGGCCATGTGGACGGTGTCGTGCTCGTCGATGACGGCGACGCGCGGGTCATCGTGCTCGGCCTTCGCGATCTCATCGAGCTTGACGATAATGTCGGCGATGGCAGGGGAGACCTTCTGCAGGCTGACGAGCGGCCACTTCTCGAGCGCCTCGGCAAGAATCGTGTGGTTAGTGTAGGCGACCATGGAGCGTACGATGGTCACGGCCTCGTCAAACTCGATGCCATGCTCGGTGGTGAGCAAGCGAATGAGCTCGGGGATGACCATGGTGGGGTGCGTGTCGTTAATTTGGACCACGGCGTAGTCGGCCAGATCGTGCAGGTTGCTGCCGCGCTCGATGGCCTCGTCGATCAGGAGCTGGGCGGCGTTGCTCACCATGAAGTATTCCTGGTAGATGCGAAGCAGGCGGCCCTGCTCGTCGGAATCGTCGGGGTAGAGGAACAAGGTGAGGTTCTTGGCGATCTCGGTCTTGTCGAAGTCGATGGAGCTGCCGGGGACCAGGCCGTCGTCGACGCTCGCCAGGTCGAACAGGCGCAGACGGTTCTTGGTGGGCTGGCCGTAACCGGGCACGTCGATGTTGACGAGCTTGGAGGTAACGGCAAAATCGCCGAACTCGACGGTGTAGGAGCGGTCGTCGTCGACTAGGATGTCCTGCTCACCGAGCCACTCGTCGGGGACGGCCTTCTGCTGGTTGTCGACAAAGCGCTGACGGAACAGGCCGTAGTGATAGTTGAGGCCCACGCCATCGCCGGTCAAGCCCAGCGTGGCGATGGAATCCAGGAAGCATGCGGCCAGGCGGCCCAGGCCGCCGTTGCCGAGCGACGGCTCGACCTCGAACTCCTCGATCTTGTTGAGGTCGTGGCCTGCGGCGGTGAGCTGGTCCTTAACCTCGTCGTAGATGCCGAGGTCGATCATGTTGTTGATGAGCAGCTTGCCGATCAAAAATTCGGCGGAAATGTAATAGAGCTTTTTCTTGCCGTTGTTGAGCGGGCAGGCGGCGGAGCGCTCCTGCACGAGTTTGACCAGCAGCTTGTAAATGCGACGGTCGTCGAGCTGCTCGAGCGAGGTGCCAAAAGACTGCTCGGCGAGTTCCATGAGGTTAATTTGGGGCATGTTTCCTCCTGTAATGGGTTGATTACATGTCTGCAATTCATAAGAATCCCGCGCGAGGGGATTGGGGTGGCCTCGCGCGGGTAAGCAAGCGCGTCCGCACGGTGGGGAGGGGTCGGGCGCGGTAGCTCCTATTGAGGAAGCTCGATTTCGGCTTCCGACGGGATGCGGAAGTAGGTCTCGGTCCAGTCAGTGAGTTTGTGCTCGAGCTCGCGGGTGATGGCGCCGTCGAGCATGCGCCAGGTCCAGTTGCCGCCCAGCGTGGCAGGGGTGTTGATGCGCGCCTCGTTGCCCAAGTTGAGCAGGTCCTGCATGGTGTAGATGCACGTGTCGCTCACGCTGGCGGCGATGGTGCGATTGAGCGCATCTGCCATGGGTTCGCCGGCCTGCTGATGGGTGTACAGGGCTGCCTGCTCGCGCTGACGCGGGGTGGCCGTTCCCTCAAACCAACCGCGCGCCGTCTCGTTATCGTGGGTGCCCACATAGGCGACGGTGTTGGCGATGTAGTTATGCGGCAGGTAGTACGAGTTGGTGCCCTCAAAGGCAAACTGCAGGATCTTCATGCCGGGGAAGCCCGAGTTGTCGCGCATGTCGATGACGCCGGGGGTGAGGAAGCCCAGGTCCTCGGCGATGATGGGCAGCGTGCCGAGCTTTTCCTCGAGCGTCTTGAAGAACTTGAGGCCGGGACCCTGCGTCCACGAACCGTAGGACGAATCGGGCGAGGAGAACGGCACCTCCCAATAGGCCTCGAAGCCGCGGAAGTGATCCAGGCGGATGACGTCGTACATGTCGAGGGCGGCGCGAATGCGGCCCTCCCACCAGGAGAAGCCGTCGGCCTCCATGGCGTCCCAGTCGTAGATGGGGTTGCCCCAGTACTGGCCGGTGGCCGAGAACTGGTCGGGCGGCGTGCCGGCGACGCTCACGGGATTGCCGGCGGCGTCGATCTTAAAGAGCTCAGGTGTCGCCCACATCTCGACGGAGTCACGCGAGACATAGATGGGCAGGTCGCCGATGATGAGAATGTCGCGCTCGTTGGCATAGGCCTTGAGGCGGCTCCACTGGCGATCGAAGAAGTACTGCGTCATCTGGTGGTAGAGCATACGCGCCGGATGGTCGGCGCAGACCTTGGCGGAAGCCTCGCCGCGGGTGCGGAGCTCCGCGGGCCACTCCCAAAACGCCTTGAGACCGCACTCCTCTTTGACGGTCATGAACTCACAGTAGGGGATGAGCCAGTCCTCGTTGCCCTGGATAAAGTCATCGAAATCGGCCGGCTTGTCGGCAGCAAAGCGCTCGGCGGCGCGGTCGAGAATCTGACGGCGGCCGCCAAAGATAGCACCGTAGTCAACATTGCTGGGGTCGGATCCCAGATACACGCCATCGATATCGCGCTGCTCCAGATACCCTGCCTCGATAAGCTCGGCAAAGTCGATAAAGTTGGGGTTGCCTGCGCGGGCCGAGAACGACTGATAAGGCGAATCGCCATAGCTGGTCGTCGTAAGGGGCAGAATCTGCCAGTAATGTTGTTTGCACGAGGCGAGAAAATCGACGAAGTCGTAGGCATTCCAGCCAAAGCCGCCGATTCCGTATGGTCCGGGCAGAGATGAGACGGGCATGAGGACGCCGCTTGCACGCTCCATGAATGCGCTCACCAACCTTCTTGTTGTGGGGTCGGCCTGCCGATGGGTGTGCAGTCCGCCTCCGATGTTCTGATTCGATACGCCTATTGTAAAACATGTTGTTTAAACATGTACAGGCAAGATAAAAAAGTTGGTCGATTTTCGGCGAATGGCTACATGCCATGAAAAAAGCCCCGACCTCACAACGTGAGATCGGGGCAAGAACGGTATGTAGGTTTTTGCTACTCGGCGTCGGCGAAGCCGTTGGGGTTGTGGCTCTGCCAGTTCCAGCTATCGCGGCACATGTCCGCGATGTCGTACTGGGCCTTCCAGCCCATCATGCGCTCGGCCTTGGAGGCATCGCACCAGTTGGCAGCGATGTCGCCGGCGCGGCGCTCGCGGATCACGTAGGGCAGCTCCTTGCCACAAGCCTTGGAGAAGGCGGCGACGACCTCGAGTACCGAGGTGCCGGTACCGGTGCCCAGGTTAAAGATCTCGACGCCGGTCTTGCCGTTCATCCAGTTAAGGGCGGCAACGTGACCAGAGGCCAGATCGCACACGTGGATGTAGTCGCGCACGCCGGTGCCGTCGGGGGTGGGGTAGTCGTTGCCAAAGACCTGAACGGCCTCGAGCTTGCCCACGGCGACCTGGGCGACATAGGGCACCAGGTTGTTGGGGATGCCCTTGGGGTCCTCGCCGATCAGGCCCGACGGATGAGCGCCGATGGGGTTGAAGTAACGGAGCAGCACGACGTCCCACTCGGGGTCGGCGGTGTGGACGTCCATAAGGATCTGCTCGATCATCCACTTGGTCCAGCCATAGGGGTTGGTTGCGGGCTTCTTGGGGTCTTCCTCGGTGACGGGCGGGTTGTCCGGGTCGCCGTAGACGGTCGAGGAGCTCGAGAAGATGATGGACTTGCAGCCATGGTTGCGCATGACGTCGATGAGCACCAGGGTGTTCTCGATGTTGTTGTGGTAGTACTCGACGGGCTTGCTCACCGACTCGCCGACGGCCTTAAAGCCGGCAAAGTGGATGACACGGTCGATCTGATGGGTATCGAAGATCTTGTTCATCGCATCGCGGTCGAGCACGTTGGCCTTGTAGAAGGTGAGGTTCTTGGCGGCTTCGTCGCCCACGATGGTCTTGACGCGGTCGACGGCGACGGCGCTGGAGTTGGAGAGATCATCGACGATGACGACCTGGTAGCCACCCTCGAGCAGCTGAACGACGGTGTGCGAGCCGATAAAGCCGGCGCCACCGGTAACGAGGACGCAGGTGTCTTTGGGGTCGAGTGCTTTGGACATGTAGTCTCCTATCGAATCAGGAACACTTCTAGAGGGGAGTATAGCGCAGGCGGGGACGCCCAAATGGTGCACTGTAGGAAAAGCAGAGGATTATGTTAACGTACTCATATAAGAGCTTGCTCAATTGTTACCTCAAATTTGACAATTGCTTACGAGCCGCCGACCTTGTAGTTTCCTGCCGTTCGTGGAAATCGTTGGGACGCGCCATATGTACGCTAATATGTATGAGTTGAGCGACATATAAATAAGCGTGTAACGGAGTACATATGTCACCAAACAGCGATTCCATCCTTTCCCAGGAGCTCTCGCGCCGCACTGCCCTTAAGGCCCTGTTCGGCGCCGCTTCTGCGGCAGTTCTTTTTGGCCTGCCCACTCGCGCCCATGCGGCGGAGGCTTCCAAAGAAACCACCGATAAATTGAATGCCGCCCAGGCCCAACTCGACGAGGTTCAGGCCCAGCTCGACAGCATCGCAAATGAGTATGCGGCGCTGGCCAACAAGAATGCCCAGACCCTCAACGACATCGAGAATGTCCAGGGCAAGATTGACGACACGCAGGCCCAGATCGATGAAAAGAAGGCCGAGCTCAAGAAGAAGCGCAACGACCTTTCCGATCGCGTGGCCGCCAGCTACAAGTCCGGCGGTACGAACATCCTGTCGCTGCTGCTGGCCTCTGGCTCGTTTGAGGAACTCGTCGCCAACGCGCATTACGTTGAGAAGATCAACAAGAGCGACCGCGATGCCATCGAGGATATCCAGACGATTCAGGCTGAGCTCGACGCACAGAAGACCGAGCTCGAATCACAAAAGGCCGACCTGGAGAAACTCAAGGACCAGCAGACGGCTCAGATGCAGGATATGCAGGCCAAGCAGCAAGAAGTCCAGACCGTGCTGAACGGTCTTTCCGACGACGTCAAGGAACTCATGGCTCAGCGCGATTCCGAGATCCTCGCTGCCGCCCAGGCTGAGGAGGCTGCCAGGAAGGCCGCCGCTGCCGCGGCCGCCGCGAACAAGAACAATTCCTACTCGGGTGGTTCGAGCTCGGGCGGTGGATCGTATGCGCCCGGAACTCCGCAGCAGAATGCCGGCTCGGGCAAGCAGCAGGCTGTCGTCAACGCGTGCTACTCCACGCCTTCGCCGGGTCAGAACTGGTGCGCGGCGTGGGTTACCAATGTCTTCCGTAACGCCGGCGTTGGCTACTTTGGCGGCAACGCCTGCGACATGTTCAACGCCTGGTGCTATAGCTCCGATCGCTCGGCGCTGCAGGTGGGCATGATCGTGGCCGATTCCTCGCACAGCGGCACGGGTGCTCCGGGCCTTATCTACGGTCATGTGGGTATCTACGTTGGCGGCGGCATCGTTATGAGCAACGAGGGTGCCATTACGTCTAAGTCGCTTGATTCGTTCATCAGCTTTTATGGTACTGGCTCTGGCGTGCGTTGGGGCTGGCTTGGCGGTATTGCGCTGTCGTAAAGCCGACTGGGCCGCGTGCCCGCCCGCAATATATTTGATTGCCTGCTCGGGCAGTCCTGCGCAAGACGAAGGCCACATTAAGTGGCCTTCTTTGCGTGCGGAACTCGCGATCAATCAAATATATTGCGGGCGGGCACGCGGCCCTCTCGGGTTCGGGGCGCGACACACCGGACTGGGTTATCTGAATAAATATGGTGAAGGCCCCTTTCGGGGCCTTCTTTGTTAGAGGAATTCGCCTACTCGGTGGACTTCGGGTTCTAGGTCTACGTTGAATTGGTCTTTGACGGTTGCTTGGATGTGGCGGATGAGTTCGTCGACATCGGCTGCGGTGGCGTGGTCGGCGTTGACGATGAAGCCGCAGTGCTTTTCGCTCACCTGCGCGCCGCCGATGGCGTGTCCTCGCAGGCCGGCGTCCATGATGAGCTTGCCGGCAAAGTAGCCCTCGGGGCGCTTGAAGGTGGAGCCGGCACTCGGCATGTCGAGCGGCTGCTTGTCCTCGCGGCGCTGGCGGTAGTCGTCCATGTCGGCCTTGATCATCGCGGCGTTGCCCGGGGCGAGATTGAAAGTGGCCGAAAGCACGACGAAACCGTCGTCGGCAATGCGGCTCTTGCGATAGCCCAGGTTGAGCTCATCGACATCGAACTCGATAATGCTGCCGCTACCGCGGGTGCCGTCGTCGAGCATGCGGGCGGGCTTGTAGACGCGCACGGACTCCAGCACATCGGCCATGCAAGCGCCGTATGCTCCGGCGTTCATGTAGCAGGCACCGCCGACCGATCCGGGAATGCCCGAGATGGGCTCCATGCCGGTAAGGCCGGCCTCGGCTGCCGCGGCTGCGACATCGGAAAGCAAGGCGCCGGCTGCCGCCGTGACGTGCGTGCCGTCGACCGTAATGTCGGAGAGGCCCTCGCCCAGCGCTACGACGACGCCGCGGATGCCCTTGTCGCCGACGAGCAAGTCGGAGCCGTTGCCCACGATGGTGAGTGGTAGATTGCAGCGATAGCAGGTATCGAGCGTGGCGACGAGGCCTTGCTCAGTATCGGGCGTGACAAAGACGTCGGCCGGACCGCCGATCTTAAACGTGGTGTGCTCGCGCATGGGCTCGCTCATCAGCACGTTGTCCTCGCCGGCAACGCCAGCGAGCGCGCACAGCAGGTCCTCGTTAAAAAAATCGTTCTCGTGCATACGAATATCCGCCTTTTGGTGGTCGCTGTCATCAATCGATTGCAATATACCCCACCCGGACGGATTTGGTGCGCTGGCGGCGATAAAACAGCCGTCCACCGGATTGGTAAAGTGTTTATCACCGAGGTAGAGGGGTAGTCGCTATACTTTCAAGAGATTGCGCGTAAACCCGGAAGGAGCGAGATGGCCAACAAAGTCACCCTCAAGCAGATCGCCCAGGAGGTGGGGCTTTCCCCCTCGTCGGTCTCGCTTGTTCTCAATAATCGGCCCTGTCGCATCTCGGAAGAAAACCGCAAGCTCATCAAAGAGGTCGCGGCGCGCAACCACTATGTTCCCAACCAGATTGCGCGCAGCCTGGTCATGCGCGAGTCGCGCACGCTGGGCCTTATCGTCCCTAACATCGAGAGCCGCTTTTTTGCCTCGCTCGCCGGTAGCCTGGAAAAGCGCTGCCGCGAGGACGGCTATGCGCTCTTCATTACCAGCTCGGGCGGAAGCGCCGATGACGATCTGGAGCTGCTGCGCCAGCTGGTGACGCGCGGCGTTGATGGCGTCTTCCTGGTGGTGGGTGACGAGTTCTCCGATGATCGCGCCCTGCGCGAAGAAGTCAGCCACCTGCCCATCCCGGCCGTAATGGTCGACCGTGCCATTGAGGGGCTCGAGTGCGACAAGGTGATGTTCGACCACGAGATGGGCGGCTATATGGCCACCCGCTATCTGATCGAGCAAGGCCACCGCCGTATTGCCTGCCTGGTTAATGCCCGCCGTTCCAATACGGGTCGCAAGCGACTTGCCGGCTATGAGCGCGCGCTGCGCGAGGTTGGCCTGCCGATCGACGCGCGTTTGGAGTTTGAGAGCGAGTACTACATTCCGAGCGCATACGAGGCCTCGGAGGCAGTGCTCGCAACTGACGCCACTGCCGTGTTCGCAAGCTCAGATAACATTGCCCTCGGTTTGCTCAAGCGCTTGCACGAGATGGGGAAGAGCATCCCGGGCGATATCTCGGTGGTGAGCTATGACAACTCGGCGGCCGACGTTCTCTTTGAGCCGGCGCTGACCGCGATTGAGCAGGACCCTGGTGTCCTTGCGGAGCATGCTTTTGGCTGCATGTCCAAGCGTCTTGCCGGTAGGGGCGGCAGGCGTGCCGAAGAGGTCGTTCTGGAGCCGGAGCTTATCGTTAAGGACAGCGTGCTCGAGCTTACTAAACACAACTAAACACGTTTACCAATTTGCAGAGACCGAATGTGGAGCACCTGTGACAATCAACGCCGCAGGTGAATGTCGCGTTTTGCTAATCGATGGGATTGATAAGGGTGGTAAAACGTTTTTTCACCATGATAAAACGTTTTAGCAAATATACTGGTCCCAACGAAAGGTTGCCGTATTGGAGGGTGACCGCACAGCGAAGGGACATAAACAATGGCTAAAACACTGGGGACGCCGTGGCAAAAGCTGGGCCACGAGGTGCCGGCTTCCGAGCTCGAGGGCGTCGACCTGTATTGGCGCGCATCGAACTATCTGTCCGTCGGTCAGATCTACCTTCGCTCTAACCCGCTAATGCGCCCCGACTTTGTTGATGAGAAAACCGGTGAGGTGCGCGACTTCGGTCGTCCGGACGTTAAGCACCGCCTGGTTGGCCACTGGGGCACCACGCCCGGCATCAACTTCCTGTTCGGTCACGTCAATCGACTGATCGCCGACCACAACCAGAACGCTATCTTCTTGATGGGCCCTGGTCACGGTGGCCCCGCCGGTACTGCTCAGTCGCTGCTCGACGGCACCTACCGCGAGATTCGCCCCGACATCACCAATGACGAGGCCGGCCTGCAGAAGTTCTTCCGCCAGTTCTCCTATCCCGGCGGCATCCCGAGCCACTTTGCGCCCGAGACGCCCGGTTCCATCCACGAGGGCGGCGAGCTCGGCTACACGCTCAGCCACGCTTACGGTGCCGTTATGGACAACCCGAGCCTGCTGGCCGTGGCCGTGGTGGGCGACGGCGAGTCCGAGACCGGTCCGCTCGCGACCTCTTGGCAGTCCAACAAGCTCGTGAACCCGGCAACCGACGGCATCGTCCTGCCGATCCTGCACCTCAACGGCTACAAGATCGCCAACCCCACCATCCTTGCCCGCGTGTCCGATGAGGAGCTCACCAAGTTCTTTGAGGGCATGGGCTATAAGCCGCACTTCTTTGTCGCCGGCTTTGACGACGAGAGCCACGCAAGCATTCATGCGCGTTTCGCTGCCCTGTTTGAGCAGGTCTTCGATGAGATCTGTGACATCAAGGCAACCGCGCAGGCCCAGGCCGCCGCAGGCGAGACCGTGGTCCGCCCGGCCTACCCCATGATTGTGTTCCGCACGCCCAAGGGCTGGACCTGCCCCAAGCAGATCGACGGTAAGAAGACCGAGGACTCCTGGCGCGCGCATCAGGTGCCGCTGGCGAGTGCCAAGGACACCCACGAGCACTTCCGCGTGCTGCGCGAGTGGCTGCGTTCCTACAAGCCCGAGGAGCTCTTTACGCCCGAGGGCCAGGTGCGCCCCGAGGTGACGGCCTTTATGCCGACCGGCGAGTTGCGCATCGGCGCCAACCCCAACGCGAACGGCGGTAAGGTGCGTCGCGAGCTCGAGCTGCCCGATATTCATGCCCACGAGGTCCCCGTCGCAACTAAGGGTCATGGCTGGGGCTCCACCGAGGCCGCCCGCGTCTTTGGTGAGTACACTGCCGACGTTCTGGCCAAGAACATGGATGACTTCCGCATCTTCGGTCCCGACGAGACCGCGTCCAACCGTCTGCAGGCTGCCTACAAGGTGACCAAGAAGCAGTGGGACGCCGGCTTCTACGAGGACGAGGCCAACGACGAGCTGCTGGCAGGCTCCGGTAAGGTCGTCGAGCAGCTGTCCGAGCACCAATGCGAGGGCTTCCTCGAGGCCTACGTGCTCACTGGCCGTTCCGGCGTGTGGAGCTCCTACGAGAGCTTTGTCCATGTGGTCGACTCCATGGTCAACCAGCACTGCAAGTGGCTCGAGGCTACCAAGCGCGAGATTCCGTGGCGTGCCCCCATCAGCGGCCTTAACATTTTGCTGTCGAGCCACGTCTGGCGTCAGGACCACAACGGCTTCTCGCATCAGGACCCCGGCTTTATCGACCTGCTGCTCAACAAGGCCAACGACACGCACATCGTAAACGCCTACTATCCGGCCGACGCCAACATGGCTCTCGCCGTGGCCGAGCGCGTCTACCAGTCCACTGACTGCGTCAACGCCATCTTCTGCGGCAAGCAGCCTGCTCCGACCTTCCAGACGGTCGACGAGGCCAAGGCGGAGCTCGCCGAGGGCGTTGCGACCTGGGAGTGGGCATCGACCGCCGATTCGCTCGCCGAGGCCGACGTCGTGGTCGCCACCTGCGGTGACGTGCCGACGCTTGAGGCTCTGGCTGCAACCGACATGCTGCGCGAGCTGGGCATCAAGGTATGGTTCGTCAACGTGGTCGACCTGCTCAAGATCCAGAACGTCTGCGAGAACGACCAGGCTCTCAGCGACGAGCGCTGGGCTGAGCTGTTCGGCTGCGGCGAGAAGCCCGTCCTCTTCGCGTTCCACGCCTATGCTGGCACGATTCGCCGTCTGATTTGGAACCGCCCCGGCCACGATGCCTTCCGCGTCCACGGCTACGAGGAGAAAGGCTCCACGACAACGCCGTTCGACATGCTGCGCCTGAACAACATGGACCGCTGGGCACTGGCCGCCGACGTGCTGCGCCTGGTCGACGCCGATAAGTTTGCGGAGCAGATTGATAAGTGGGAGGCATTCCGCACCGAGGCCTTTGAGTTCGCGTGCGATGAGGGCTTCGATCACCCGGCCTTTACCGACTGGGTCTGGCCCGACGCTGCGGCTGCAACTGCTGCCGACGGCACGCTCTCCGCAACGCAGATGACCGCGGGCGACAACGAGTAAGTGGGCATCCGGGACGGTCTCGCGCTGGGGCCTTGCCCGGCGGGGTGGCCTTGCTCCGGGAAGTGGGCTTCGCGAACTTCC